>JAAWKB010000128.1 GCA_022797115.1 Oscillospiraceae bacterium | reverse complement strand
GGGAGCGGGCCCGCTCCCTGCATGGGGCTCTTTTCACCCCTGCTTATGTACTGCGGCTGAGCGCATATTTACTGACGGACAGCTCGCTGGAGTCACATTCCCGGAGCATATCCTTGATGTAGCTGAGCAGGAATCCGTTGTACTTCACCTCCAGCACCGCCAGGACCGGGTTGAGGACAGGGTGCTGGATCAGGTCATGGGAGAAGATGTTGCAGTTGGATTCCGAGGCGGTAATGTGGTGGTCAAAGGTGATGCGGATCTTGTTCTCCTTGGCGATGAACGCAATGCGCTGGTATTCAATCACGACCCGCGGGCGGTAGCAGTGGGTACACATAACGGCGTAGCATTCCTGGGCGAAGGGCTCCGGATGGGAGAGCAGGGGGGTGTAGTCCCCCTGCGTCAGACGCAGGGCGTCCTCCCGGGGGAGGCGGGCTGACCGCTTCTTCTGCATGGGGCCCTGCTTCTGCTTCATCTCCAGCATGGCGAAGTCGTTGTCCGGCCCGTAGTTGCGCAGGCGGATTTTCCGCCGCAGCTCCACGCCGTCCAGCTTTTCCTGGAGATCCCGGTCATCCAGGGAGTCGAAGTAGAGGGAGCGGATGGGGTAGCCGTCCCCCTTGTTGTGGGGGTCCTCTGTGAGGAATTGCGCCAGCCCCCGGCTGTAGCGGTAGAGCTGCACCTGGTCAATCAGGAACTTCTTCTCCTGGCGCAGCACCTCATTCATCCGCCAGCACCTCATCCAGCGCGCGGTAGTCGTGCAGGGCCATGGAGATACCCTGGTAGGCCGCCTGGAGGGCGGTGAAATTTTCCCGCACAGCGTCCAGGCCCTCGCTGTAGTATGTGTTAGCCTCCAGTACCTGCTGGCCGTCCGCCTTTTGCAGCTCGTAGGCGGTGATGAGGCCCTTGCCGTGGGCGGCGGCCAGTTCCGCCTCGGCGGCGATATGGCTGATCTCCGCGCCCCGGTAGTAGTTCATCACCAGCACACTGTCGCAGCAGTCCCGGACCAGCCGCCGCAGCCCCTTTGTCAAGCCCTGCGTATCATAGAACCAGGGGATGCAGAGGACGACCTCCAGGCTGTTCTCCTTTGCCAGGGCGTAGGCGCGTTTCATGCCGGAGACAAAACTGTCCATCACTTTGCCAGGGTCCTCGTCCCAGGCGTCCAGAAGGTAGGGCTCCACATCAAATACGATTCCCGCCAGACGGGGGACGGCGTCCCACGCCTTCCCGTCCTCCTCCCGCAGGGAGAGGAATTTGCGCTCAACCCTGCGGTTATAGGCAGCGGCCTCCTCGACAGCCTCGCACAGCCGTGCCCCTTCCGCGTCCAGGGCCCAGGAGGGGTCTCCGGTCAGCTGATAGACCGTGATCCCTCTTTCCATAGCGGACTCCAAAAAAGCGGCCATATGGGCCTGCCGGCTGGTCTTGCTGGAAAAATTCTGGTACAGGGTGTTTAACCCCGCCTGCTCCATAGTGGAAAAGAGCTGGCCGTCTGTTTTATTGACAGCCGCGGCCTTCCAGGAGAACAAACCGGCGGCTGAGGCGGACGCCCCTGCGGGCCGGACGAGGCAGGCCAGCAGGGTGACGGCCAGCAGGATGCTGCCCAAAGCAGCCCGCCTGTGCGCGGTGATTTGGAAATGCATAGGGTACCTCCCAAAGCAGATTGTCGTGCGCAGCAGAAAAAACGGCTGTATACCGATTGTTATTATACTGCGGGGGCTGGCTGTTTTGATGTTGTGCGCAAAATTTGCAGTATTTTGCGTGAAATTTGCGAGGCCAGCCAGCTGGTTCCCCTTTCTGGCCGGCCGCATAGACTGGTGAAGAGGGGGGATGTGTATGAAACGAACCGTTACCGTGCTGGGCGGCGACATGCGGCAGGTGCGCCTGGCCGGGCTGCTGATCGAGGACGGATGGGACGTGATAACCTGGGGCCTGGAACAGGGGGATGGCCCGAACCAAGCGCCCTTGAAACAGGCGCTGGCGGCGGAGCTGTTGATCCTGCCGCTGCCGGTTTGCCGGGCCGGGCTGCTGAACCTGCCGTTGACAGACACGGAGCTGAGCGCGGAGCAGCTGTGGCCCCGCCTGCGGTATGACCAACTGCTGCTGGGCGGTATGACCGGCGAGCTGAGCGAGCGGCTGATGGTGGATTTCGGACTGACCCTGCTGGACTATTACGGCAGGGAGGAGCTCCAGGTCGCCAACGCCATACCCACGGCAGAGGGGGCCATCCAGCTGGCTATGGAGTCCACAGAGCAGACCATCCATGCCAGCCGGTGCCTGGTGATCGGCTACGGCCGGATCGGCAGGCTGCTGGCGGAACGCCTGGGGGCCCTGGGGGCCCGCGTCACCGCATCGGCAAGGCGGTATGCGGACCTGGCCTGGATTGATGCCAGAGGGTTCCGCAGTGTCCATACCAGTGCCCTGGCAGGGGAGCTGGATCAGTTTGACTTGATTTTCAACACAGTGCCCGCCCCGATCCTGGATGCCGGCAGTCTGCGGGAGACAAAGGAGTCGTGCGTCATTTTGGATTTGGCCTCCGCCCCCGGCGGCGTGGACCTGGATGCCGCCAGGCAGTTGGGCCGCCGGGCCACCTCTGCGCCGGGCCTGCCGGGCAAGGTAGCCCCGCGCAGTGCGGCGGCTGCCATCCGGGACAGTATCTATCACATATTGGAAGAACGAGGTGAGCCCATTTGAAGAAAGAGCGAGTGGGATTTGCCCTGTGCGGCTCCTTCTGCACCCATGCCAAGGTGCTCGGCGAGTTGGAGAAGCTGTGCGGGGAATATGAGACAGTGATCCCCATTGTCTCTGATATTTGTACACAGACGGATACCCGTTTTGGAAAGGCAGAGGACTTTCTCTCCACTGTGGAACGGCTGACAGGGCGCGAGCCCATCCGCAGCGTCAGCGGGGCGGAGCCCATCGGGCCGAAGCAGCTGCTGGATGTGCTGGTGATCGCCCCCTGCACAGGGAATACCCTGGGGAAATTGGCGGCCGGGATTACGGACACCTCCGTGACCATGGCGGCCAAGTCCCATCTGCGCAACGAGAAGCCGGTGGTCATTGCCATGGCTTCAAACGACGGCTTGAGCGGCGCGGCCAGGAATATTGGGGAGCTGCTGGGGCGCAAGCACTATTACTTTGTCCCCTTCGGACAGGACGACCCGGAGCGGAAACCGCGCTCCCTGATGGCGGATTTCTCCCGTATCGGTGAGACGGTGGACGCGGCCTTGCAGGGACGGCAGATCCAGCCGGTCCTGCTGCGGTAAACAGCAGCAAGCCCCCGGAGGCGCTGCCTCCGGGGGCTTGCTGTTGCAG
>JAAWKB010000127.1 GCA_022797115.1 Oscillospiraceae bacterium | reverse complement strand
GAGTCTTACCGCCTGAAAGAACGCAAGGAATTTATGCGCCAGAAACAGCAGATCGTGAACACTCTATTTGAGCAAGGAAACGCTTGATTTTGTTACCCATATCCCCGCCGAAAAACTACAAAATTTCTTCGGCGTTTTCTTACAATTTCATATTGGCGTTGACACTGGTATTACTTTTTTGCGGCGTGGTGAGCAGATTATTCTACTATTTTTTATGCACGCAAGCAAAGTTCACAGGTTGTTCACGGAAAATTAGCACTCTATACACAAGAGTGCTAATTTTCCTCTTTACATTTCCCCGGCGCAGGTGTACAATCACTCTCGAAAAGAAAAAGGGACGGGTATGGCGCGTGGAAACGGTCATACTAGCCGAAGGAGGCATACACCATGAATTTTGACAAGTACACCCAGAACGCCCAGGCCGCTGTGGCGGACTGCCAGTCCATCGCCATTGAGAACGGGCAGCAGCAGCTGGAGGGCGAACACCTGCATCTGGCGCTCCTGCGCCAGCGGGAGGGCCTGGTGCCCCGGCTGCTGGCCTATATGGGCCTGGACGTAGAGGTCCTGGCCGGGGAGGTCCAGCGGGAGATCGACCGGCTGCCCAAGGTCTCCGGCACAGGCGGGGAGCAGCTCTATGCCAGCCGCCGCTTCTCCCAGCTGCTCACGGCGGCGGAGCGCATTGCCCAGCAGTTCAAGGACGAATACGTCTCGGTGGAGCACTTGTATCTGGCCCTGGCGGATGAGAGCGGCACCCCCAGCGCACGGCTCCTGGGCCAGTACGGCATTGACAAGGAGAAGCTCTTACAGGCGCTGACCAAGGTACGGGGCAGCCAGCGTGTTACCAGCCAGAACCCGGAGGAGAGCTACGAGGCCCTGGAAAAGTACGGCCGGGATCTGGTGGAGATGGCCCGCCAGGGCAAGCTGGACCCTGTCATCGGCCGGGACAGCGAGATCCGCCACACCATCCAGATCCTCAGCCGCAAGACCAAGAACAATCCGGTCCTCATCGGCGAGCCCGGCGTGGGCAAGACCGCCGTAGTGGAGGGGCTGGCCCAGCGCATCCTCAACGGCGATGTCCCCGAGGGGCTGAAGGACAAGACCATCTTTGCCCTGGACATGGGCGCGCTGATTGCCGGGGCCAAGTACCGGGGGGAGTTTGAGGAGCGGCTCAAGGCAGTATTAAATGAAGTGGAGAAGAGCGAGGGGCGCATCCTGCTCTTCATCGACGAGCTGCACAACATTGTCGGCGCAGGCCGCACCGAGGGCAGCATGGATGCGGGCAACCTTCTCAAGCCCAAGCTGGCCCGGGGGGAGCTCCACTGTATCGGAGCCACCACCTTGGACGAGTACCGCAAGTATATTGAGAAGGACGCGGCCCTGGAGCGGCGGTTCCAGAAGGTGGCCATTGGCCAGCCCACCGTGGAGGATACGGTCTCCATCCTGCGGGGGCTCAAGGAGCGTTTTGAAATCCACCACGGTGTGCGTATCACGGACAGCGCGCTGATCGCCTGCGCCACCCTCTCTGACCGCTATATCACTGACCGTTTCCTGCCGGACAAGGCTATCGACCTGATGGACGAGGCGGCCAGCAAGATCCGTATGGAGATTGACAGCCTCCCGGCCGAGCTGGATGAGGCGGGCCGCAAGATCATGCAGCTGGAGATTGAGAAGCAGGCCCTGACGAAGGAGGAGGACAGCGGTTCAAGGAACCGCCTGGCCCACATTGACAGCGAGCTGGCGGAGCTGCGCTCCCGGAACGACGCCATGCGGGCCCAGTGGGAGACGGAAAAGCAGTCCATTGCCGGGATCAAGCGCATCAAGCAGGAGATCGAGGACACCCGCCATCAGATGGATGAGGCGGAGCGCAGCTACGACCTGGAGAGGATGGCGCGGCTCAAGTACGAGACCTTACCCATGCTGGAGAAGCAGCTGGAGGATGAGCGGGCCCGGGTGGACGCCGGCAAGGACGACCACCTGCTCAAGGAGGAGGTCACGGAGGAAGAGATTGCCGCCGTGGTCAGCAAGTGGACCGGCATCCCGGTCAGCAAGCTGGTGGAGAGCGAGAAGGAGAAGCTCCTCCGCCTGCCGGAGATCCTCCACCGCCGGGTCATCGGCCAGGACGAGGCCGTCACCGCCGTCAGCGAGGCCATTTTGCGGGGCCGGGCGGGCCTGAAGGATGAGAGCCGCCCCATTGGCTCCTTTATCTTCCTGGGCCCCACCGGCGTGGGCAAGACGGAGCTGGCCAAGGCTCTGGCCCAGTCCCTCTTTGACGACGAGCGGAACATGATCCGCATCGATATGTCCGAATATATGGAGAAGCACGCGGTGTCCCGGCTGGTGGGCGCGCCTCCGGGCTATGTGGGCTACGACGAGGGCGGCCAGCTCACGGAGGCGGTCCGGCGCAAGCCCTACAGCGTAATCCTCTTTGACGAGATTGAGAAGGCCCATCCAGATGTGTTCAACCTACTGCTCCAGCTGCTGGATGACGGCCGGCTGACGGACAACCAGGGCCGGACGGTGGACTTCAAGAACACCATCGTCATCATGACCAGCAACATCGGCAGCGCCTACCTCACCGAGAGCATCCAGACCGGCGGCGTGGTTGACCCCGCGGTGAAGGAGCGGGTACGGGATGAGCTGAACCAGTATTTCCGTCCGGAGTTCATCAACCGGGTGGACGACATTGTGGTCTTCTCCCCCCTGAGCGAGGACCAGATTGCCGGGATCATCGATATCGCCATGGGGACGCTGGTCCAGCGGCTGGCGGACCGGGACATCCGCCTGGAGCTCACGGAGGAGGCCCGCGCGTTCATCGCCCGGGAGAGCTATTCCCCCGCCTTCGGCGCACGGCCGGTCAAGCGGTACCTCCAGAAGCATCTGGAGACGGAATTGGCGGCTATGCTGATCCGGGGCCAGCTCTCCGACGGCCAGCTGGTGCGCATTGGCTATGGGGATGGGCGGCTCTCCTTCCAGACAGAGGGATAACTGCGCCTGAGGCGGCAGGGTTCCCCCCGTCCTTTATGGCAATAAGAATCAGGACAAGACCCATACCCATTTTTACGGCAAGGGGAGGCATCCAGCCTGGATGCCTCCCCTTGCCGTGAATCGCAGTCTTCGATAAATTCAGCAATATCTATTTGGATTTACAATTTCACAAAATATGGTTTTGTAGATATACTACAAAAAGCGGGGCAGTACGCCCCAGGGCCTGTTCAAAATCTCTCGGTATACGGCACATGCCGCAATCTGAAGCAGGCCCGGAGAACGGGAGGAATTATGGAGGAAAAGATTGTTTTTTGTCGGGGAGGCGGCTGCACGGCGAAGCTGGGGGCCGGCATCCTGGAGCATGGAACGGGCTGAATAAATTCGACGGATATACATTCAAAAACTATAAGACATCTTACAAAGACGGCTATATTCTGAATACCAACC
>JAAWKB010000126.1 GCA_022797115.1 Oscillospiraceae bacterium | reverse complement strand
GACCGCCAACGCCAAGGTGCATGGGACCACCAAACTGGTCCCAGCGGAGGTATTCCAAGAGGAGCGAGAGTACCTGCGGCCCCTGCCGGTCTGTGACCAAGTGAAGCGCCCGGTGATCTGCCGGACGGAAGGGTATGTATCATTAGTATAAAAATCCCTATAAAAAAACGACACCAGTAATTTGCCGCTCTTTATTTACGTGGATTTCCTTTATCACGGAGCGCCAGAGGGTGCGCTTTTCTTCCGGTTCAAAGCTATCGTAGATACAGCGGAAGTCCTTGGAAAGAATGGTTTCCACAGCCTCGAAGTTAGGGCGCTCTTCCTCGGCGGCAGGAGCTATGTGCTCCGTGAGCTGGGCGTTGTACAACTCGTAGTCCCGGCGGTATTCTTCCAGGTCAATTATTTCGTTCAAGTACAGTTCTTTCAGGCGGGACAGCTTTCGGCAGGCCGCTGCCCGATCTACGGCAGTGCTGGTTTGCTTACGCTGGGCCTCCTTGATATCCCATTCAAGGCGCTGCTTTGCCAGCTCGCCGCCAAGAAAAGAGAATAGCCATTGTTCGATAGCGTCCTCCCGGATTTGCTTTTTATGGGTACAGGTTTGACGGCTACAGTATTGCGGGCATCTGTAGTAACAATAGCCGCTGGTCCGAATGCCTGCCAGCCGGTGGCCGCACTCAGCACAGATCAGAAGAGAGGTAAACAGAAACACCCGCCCCGTTGGGTTCGCTTTTGTATTATTGGACAGAAGCTTTTGCACAGTGTCGTAAAGATCGCGTGGGACAATGGGTGGGCAGAAATTGGGATTCATCCTGCCGTTGCTTTCATAGTGGCCGATATAGAGCGTCTGGCAGAGGTTCCGGCGGCAGCGGATATTGTCCCAGTCCAGGCCGTAAGTTTGCCGGATATATGCGGCGGTGCTGCGCAAAGACACGCAGGAACGGTAATGCTCAAAAGCATCATGGATGATCGCCGCATTCTCCGGCACAATCTCCAGGCGCTTTTCCTCGTTGATGCGGTAGCCAAAAGGGATTTTGCCACAAACGGCAGTGCCATGCTTTACCTTGCTGTCCAAGACCGCGCCGATCCTCTCACCGCATAAGTCTGCTTCATTCTGCGCAATGGAGAGACGGAGGTTGATGTACAGCCGCCCGCCAGCCGTGGTAGTGTCGTACTGCTCCTGGGTGGTCAGCCAGCCGCAGTTGTGGGCGTCCAGAATCTCCATGACCTTGTAATAATCAGCGACAGAACGAAACCAGCGGTCAAGACGGGTAAACAAAATCAGGTCCACCTTGTCCTGCTTCACATCCTCCAGCATCCGCAGGAAGTTGGTGCGCTTCCCCAACCGTTTACGGGCCGTCTTTGCCGCGTCGATGTAGACGCCGACAATCACCCAGCCGCGTTCTCGGGCATATTCCTCCAACGCTTCTTGCTGGGCCTCCAGAGACAGGCCCTTGATCGCCTGCTCCTGGCCGCTGACACGGATATACAGATCAACGTGCAGCGGTGCTGCCGTCTCTTTTTTGGTCATAATAAATCCTGCCCCCTCAAAAATGGTTGCATTTAACCAGGGGCAGGTGTTATAATATCACTGTCTAGGTGGATATTATCGGGCCTGCCACGGTATGTTTCACTCCCCGCCCCCAGTGCTGGTAACACTGGGGGCGGGTTTCTTTTTTAGAACGTGCGGTAAAAGACATCCTCCAGGGAAATGTCCAGATCGTCAAACAGGCTGCACTTGAAATGGGTTTCCACAGCGGCCCGCTCTTCCTCGGACATTTTTTCAAGCTCCCAGTCAGGGCGCAGGACGTAAATATCATGAAGGATAAATTCGGTCCCGTCAGTGCGGTAAACCTCGACGGACTTACTGGCCGGGTCCACAAGCCAGTATTCCCGGACGCCGCAACGGGCGTACACGTCTTTCTTGTGGGTCTTATCGTTCCGCATGGTGCTGGGGGAAAGGACCTCCACCACCAGATCGGGCGCACCGTGTACGCCGTCAGGCTTGATTTTGTCGGTGTCACAGACCACCATGAAGTCGGGAACAAAATGGTTCTTATCCGTCAGGTATACGGTGGTGCCGTCAGCGATAGGGGTACATTTTCTCTTTTTTCTTAAATGGTTTTCAAACACCCAAAAGATGTTGCTGGAGGTAAATGTGTGGTTGGCGGAGGCGGGGGACATCATGACTACCTTGCCGCCGATCAGTTCCTCGCGCCGTTCTTCCTGATATGCCAAGTTATCGCTCATACAGAATACTCCTTCCTTCTGCCCGGTGAGGTTCACGCCTCGCTGGGCTTATTTTTTTGACCGCCGAAAACCGGGATGCCGCCGGTAGTATTCCAGACAAATGCCGCCGGATTCTATGCACTCCCGGAGGCTGTTTTTTTATATTGCTGCTCTGCGTAGAGCGCTTCCAAGTTCCTCGGTCGCCAGCCCCTCCAGATTATCAGGCGGCTTGTCCGGCCCTTGCCCAGCGGCAGACGGCAGAACGGGGGCCAGTTCTGCGGCAACCTCGGCTTCCCCATTCAGCAGGCTTTTGAGCTTTGCCAGCATTTGTGAGCGTACATCCTGCGGGAGATCGAAATAAGCCTTTGCAATCGCAAGCTCCAGGTCCGATGCGCCGCGCTCTTTTGCGTACTGGTCCAGGCTGAATGTGTCCGGCTCAATAAACATATCGCCGTCACCTGTACGAAGCCACGTTTCATTTATACGAAAGACGATACACAGAGATTTGATGGTACTGTCCGGCACATTGTTTCCCGGCTGCTCTCCCCAACTAACCGAACGCTGGGAAATTCCAACCTTTTGCGCAAAATCTTTTTGGGAAAGCCCAAGTTTTTTTCGCACTTCTTTTATTCTCTCATTAAGCGTATCCAACGATTCCACCCCCTTTCCATTGCTTGTGACTACACTATATACATCATTGCTAAAAATGTCAAGAGGAACTTGAAAAATAGCTTTATAAATATATATTATTGGTTTATTGTTGGTGTATGGCAAGCGATTATGTATAAAACGATAACAACTGTGGCTTGCACTACAAGAGAAGGAGGTTACTTCAATGGTACATCGGACGGAAACCGTCATGCCGCGCGAGGCCATGCCGGAAACCAAAGACCTATTCAATACCACAAAAAAGATTCCGCCGGAAAAACTGTACGACTTCTTCCAGTTCATGCGCGGCGTCAGCTACGGCTTGGACTTGGCCGCTGGTAAGCAGATGGCGGCGGAGCGGCCCGGTGCATGCGGGCTACAGTATGGATGACGTAGAAGTAAAGGGCGTGTTCAATGCCAATGCGGCAGTTGGATTATACGGAAGGACGGCGGGAAATGCAGGCGCGGAGCGGGGGAGCTGGGAGGGTGTCATCGCCAGTGATAAAATGTAAAAAAACGCCGAGGAAAAAATGTAGAATTGTGGCGGAGGTGAAGGGAAAAAGATAGACTCCCAATCAGGGCGAG
>JAAWKB010000125.1 GCA_022797115.1 Oscillospiraceae bacterium | reverse complement strand
CGCAACTGAAGGGAGATAAGAAATTAATGTTCAAATTTTTGGTAGGATTCTTCTTTGGCTTCATTCGAGGGCTACTGAAAAATAATTTTTAATAGAGTAGTCATTTAAATATGAATAAGCCAGAAGGTAAAGTACCCACCCCTCAAAAATGAGGGTGGGCACTTTTTCGCACTGTGCAAAATCCTTAACTTAATGACATTGGAGCATGTCCCCGGTTTTTTTCTTGTTCAGCAGAAGAAAATACCGCCTGACACCAAATAAACTACCGCTGAGGGGGAACAGCTTGCAAAGCAATTCCCATCTGCTACAATAGGCTCAGAAAGGAGGAATCTATGAAAATTATCTTGAATCAGGACCCGTCATTCCCAGAGACGGAGGTTACGATCAATTGCCCCCAGGCGGATGAGGATATCCTGCGCCTGGTCGCGATGCTCCGTATCCACCAGAAAAAGCTGGTGGGTACGCTGGAGGGGGAGCAGCATCTGCTGGATGTGCGTGACATCCTCTATATTGACACGGTTGATAAACGCACGTTCCTGTATACCGGCAAAGCCGTGTATGAGAGCGCCCTGCGGCTCTACGAGCTGGAGGAAGGGCTTCGGAATCTGGATTTTTTCCGGATCGGGCGCTCCACCATCGTCAATTTTTACCGCATCCGGTCGATCCGGCCGGAGCTGGGGGGCAGGCTGCTGGTGACGGTAGACAACGGGGAGCGGCTGTATGTATCCCGCCAATACGCCGCCGGGATTAAGGAAAAGCTGCGGGAGGTGGAAAGGGGGATTCTGTCATGAAAATCTTTTTACAGCGTGTGATAGAATGGAAAGCAGGCGTATGCGTCATGTATACCGCATCCATGGTGATTTACCTGTTTTTCTGTCTGGTGTTTGATCACCAGGAAGTATCTACCACCATGCTGTGGGCGCTGCTGCTTGCCTCCGTGTTGGGAACCCTGATCCAGGCAGTGTGTTTCTCTGACTGGATCATCAAAAACATGCGGTATACTTGGCGCAGTTTGCTGTTCTGTGTACTGTTCCTGCCTACGCTGGCAGTGCTGGGCTGGAAAGCCCAGTGGTTCCCGACAGAGAACTGGGAGAGCTGGGCGCTCTTTGCAGGCATATTTTTCGCTATCTTTTTTGTCATGACGATCGGGTTTGACATCTATTTCCGCCTCACCGGCAGGAAGTATGACGGACTGCTGGGCCAGTACCGCAGGCAGAAAGAGGAAGAATGATGGCAAGGGCCGCGGCGTAATGCCGCGGCCCTCATGCTGTAGGCAGAATGCGGCTCTGCGCATCAGGAAAGAGGTGTACAGGGGATAAATTTATGATATAATGGAGGGGAAAAGGGGGATACAGTATGATGACGCGGGAGATCGGGAAAAACCAGAAGAAGCTACAACGGAGAAGCCAGGATGATTTGGTTCGGAAAATGGTTGGGATAAAATGGATAGGAGCCGTCCATGACCTACGATGAGTTTAAAAGTCAATATCCCATCCAGCTGAACAGGCAGCAGGATGAGGCGGTCCGTCAGACCGAGGGCCCCGTCCTGCTGCTGGCTGTGCCGGGGAGCGGTAAAACCACCGTACTGGTTACACGGCTGGGGTATATGCTCTACTGCAAAGGCATCCGCCCGGAGCAGATCCTGACAGTCACCTATACTGTGGCGGCTACAAGGGACATGAAGGCCCGATTCACCAGCTTCTTTGGGGATGAGCACACAGAGAAACTGACGTTTCGCACCATCAACGGCCTGTGTGCCATCGTGATCGGATATTACGCCCGGCAGAAGGGGGCGCAGCCCTTCACCCTCATGGATGATGAGCGGCAGCTGAGCAGCGTCATACGGGAACTGCTCTCCCGAACCGGCACGGCATTCCCCAGCGACCTCCAGGTGAAGGATGCCCGCACCCATATCACCTACTGCAAAAATATGATGCTGTCTGAGGCGGAGATCCATGCCCACAAGGTGGACGGGATGGACTTTCCCCAGGTCTACTTCGGGTATCAGGACTTCCTTCTCCGCAGCCGGAAAATGGACTATGATGACCAAATGGTGTTCACCTACCGCATTTTCCGGCAATATCCAGGCATCCTCAGACATTTTCAGAACCGGTGGCCCTATCTCTGCGTGGACGAGGCCCAGGACACCTCCAAGATTCAACACGCCATCCTCCGCCAGCTGGCGGGGGGCAGAGGCAATATTTTTATGGTCGGCGACGAGGACCAAAGTATCTACGGTTTCCGGGCGGCGTGGCCCCAGGCGCTGCTGGAGTTCGAGCAGGTCTTTCCACATGCGAAGATATTGAAGCTGGAGACAAACTACCGCTCCACCCGTACCATCGTGGAGAGGGCGGACACCTTCATCCAGCGCAACCAGAGCCGCCGTCCGAAGCGGATGCACACGGAGAACCAGCAGGGCGGGCCCATCCGTAAGATCGTGCTTACAGATTACAGCCGCCAGTACAACTACCTGCTGAAGGTTGCGGAGAGCTGTGAAAAGCCTACAGCCATTCTCTACCGCAACAACGACAGCGCCCTGCCCCTCATCGACATGCTGGAGCAAAAGGGGGTGCCATATGCCTGCCGCCAGCGGGAGGGCTTTTTCTTCACGAGCCCATTGGTGCGGGACATCACAGATATGCTGGAGTTCTCTTTTGATGATGGCAATAAGGATCTATTTCTCCGCTTCTACTATAAGCTGGATTTGAAGCTGAAAAAGGCGATGGTCACGAAGCTGCTCTACGGCATTCCCAAGGGCAAGAGCGTCTTCGAGGCGCTGCTGGAGAGCGGCGAGTTGGCGCCGTGGCAGGTCGGGAAAGTGAAATCCATGCAGACCCACTATTCCAAGCTGCCCTATCTGACCAGCTTCTCCGCCATCCAGCGGCTGGTCCGGTATATGGGCTACGGCGACTACCTGAAGGAGCAGCACGGGGACACGGCCAAGCTGGATATTCTCCTGGCCTTGGCGAATCAGACGCCTACAGTGGGGCAATTCCTGCTGCATCTCCAAGAGTTGAAGGAGCAGATTGAAACCCTGGAGCCCAATCCGGAGTGTCCATTCGTGCTCTCCACCATTCACGCCAGCAAGGGGCTGGAGTATGACCATGTTATTCTCATTGACGCAGTGGACGGGGTCCTCCCTTCCGAGCCCGCCGCCCAGAGTGAGGATGAGGTCAACGCTCTGGAGGAGGAACGCCGGCTGTTCTATGTGGGAGCCACCCGGGCGAAGAAGCAGCTGGAGTTCCTCTGCTACGAGAATAAATTCGGGGAGCCGTCGGGCGCCGCATTTACCTTCATCTCCCAATTCTTAGGCGATGAGCCGAAGAAGCGGACGGAGGTGGATAAGCGAGCCCTGACGACTAAACCGGCGGGCCCGGCGGCGGAGCAGATCGCCGCTTGGATGAAGGACTACATAGGGCCTGCTTCGTAACCTCAAACAGCTTGGAAGACAAGCAATATGGGTTGAAATATGGTAGAATAGGTGCAAGGGAATTGGGAAAAAGCAAGGAAA
>JAAWKB010000139.1 GCA_022797115.1 Oscillospiraceae bacterium | reverse complement strand
GCCCTTCATACGCTGCGGGAGCTGCCTGGAGAGGAAGTCAGCCTGGAGGAGGATGGGATACTCCCCGATTCCCTGCACCTGATGATAGAAGAAAACGGCATCTGGCACGACTGCCCGGTGTGTCTGCCCCAAGAGGGCCGGACACTGGACCGGGGCTGCCGGTGGGACCCTTCGGGCCAGGTCCTCCGGTTCGGGGACGGACGGGATTTCCGCGTTCCCGCTGCCGGTAAGGTCCTTGTGGCCGGATGCGTCCGCACGCTGGGCGCTACGGCCAACGGCGCGGGCGGCGCGCTGGAGCAGGAGGGGATAATCCTGCGCACCCTGCGTCCCGCCTGGGGCGGGCAGGACGCCGAGGACGGAGAAGCCGCCTTTTACCGGGCGGCAAAGGAGCTGGAGTCCCCCGCCCGCGCGGTGGCCCTCTCCGACTATGAGGCGCTGGCCCGGCGCACGCCCGGCCTGTTTCTGGACCGGGTAAAGGCGATTCCCGCCGCGAGGCTGGGAAAACCGGGGGCGGGCGTGGCGTTGCTGGCAAAGCCCCGGACGCCGGAGCGTCTGCCGCCCCTGACACGCTGGCAAAAAGAGCGTCTGCGGGCGTGGCTGGAGCCGTTTCGGATGATCGGCACGCCGTTGGAGGTGCGCGGCCCGCGCTACTGCCCTGTTGTGGTGCGAGTTCGTGTGCAGTGCAGCGCCCCGGCGCAGGATTTGGAAGCGGTGGCCATGGCGCACACCGACGGCGTGGCAGGGCCGCTGGACTTTGGGGCGGAGCTTTCCTATACGGCGCTGTATTCCGCCCTGAGCGCCGCCCCCGGCGTAAAGGCAGTGCGCTCGCTGGAGCTGCGGGCGTTATCGTCCGGTCATGGGCGCCGTACCCCGGAGGGCGGGATCAGGCTGGACGCCGACGTCCTGCCCTATCTGGAGCAGTTTCAAATAACGGAGGAATAGAACGGGATGGAGCAGACGATCCGCCGATACCGGTCCGACTGGGATTTGGCCCAGTGCGGACAATTTGAAAACGGCATATACCGCTCCCGCTGGTATTTGGGGCTGCGGCCCGGTATGGAGTGGCTGCGGCTTTCCCTGGCTGTGTCCGGGCCGGTCTATGTCCGGGTCTACGCTGCGGACGATCCGCCCACCGGCTCTGTCTATGAAATGGAACCGGCCTTGGAGCGCGCCGCGTCCGATCTTCTGCTCTACGGTGTGAAAGGGCTTTCCCTCTGCTTAACGGTGGAGCCGGGGGAGGCGCTTATAAGCTACGAGCTGACCTTTCCGGGCCTCTCTGTAGACAGCTTCCTCCCTTCCGTCATGCAAGAGGATGACACTCTGCGAAAGCTGCTGGGGATCTATCAGTCCCTCTACATGGATGTAAACCGGGAGCTGTCCCGCTTTCCGGAGCGGCTCTCCCCGCAAAGCCCCGATCCGCTGTCGGAGCTGCACCGCTGGCTGGGCGCATCCTCCTGGATGGGGCTGGGCCTGCCGGAGCGGAAGCTGCTGGCCGCCGCTGTAGAGCTGAACCGGCTTCGGGGCACAAAAAAGGGCCTCCAACTGCTGGTAAGGCTTGTGACTGGACAGCCCTGCGAAATCGCGGAGCAGTTCCAGTGGGAGGAGGGGATACGCTCCGCGCGGGAGCGGGAGGACTGCAAGCGGCTCTATGGCGGCGGGCAGACCAGCGTGACGCTGCTGTTTCCCACCGGCACGTCCCCTGAAAGGTTGTCCATGCTGAAATCCGTTTTAGACGACTTTATCCCCCTGGGCGTTCCCTATACGGTGGTGCGGCTGGAGGATGCGGCCGCGATGGATGGGCATAGTTACCTGGACGGCGGCGCGGAAATATTGGACCCGCCGCCTGGCGAGCTGGACGGGCCGGAGAATGGCGAATGGATTTTGGAATAAGGCAACTTTCATATGGGCGTGATGGGAGACGGCCATGAAAAAGGCGCATTGCGGGCCGACGTCACAAAAGAAACCGGTTGGGGGACCGAACTTGACCAACATTCCCGCGCAGACGCAGTTCCCGCCCCAGCGTTTGCCGACCAATGAGATTCGCGTCCCCTATCAGTCAAGTGCGCCCTCCGGCCAGGAGGTTGTCCAATGCTGCGGGTTTGGCGCTTGGCTCCGGGAAAAGCTCTGCTGCGGTGGCGAGCAGACTTCTGATTCTGCCCCGGCTTCCAGTCCTCACACTGTGGAGGATGAGCATGACAACGGCAGCGAGCCCATCAGCATCGTCTTATCCTTGGGTGATGGTCCGTGTGCTATCGCGGCGCTCAGACGGCTCAGGTGGAATACTGAGGAGAGCACGGGCAAACGCATCGTTCAAACCGTTGCATTTGCCAAGCTGGGGCATGAGGTGGATAGAGCTGATATGCTGCTGCATCTGGGGCGGGTGATGATCTTATTCCTTCGCTCCGAAAACGAAGAGCCTTTTCACGTTATGTATACAGATGGCACGGGAAACTTGTGCGGTGATAATAATAACATGTCTGTGCTAATGAAAAAGTTTGGCATGACGTTGGATGATTGTTTTGAAAAGATAAAAGATGGCGTCTTGACGATTCCCATTCAGAGCATAGTATGGAACGCAGATGATGGTACGATCTTGAAATACATTACCTTTGAAGAGTACCAAAACGCAGTTCGACCGAAAGGACCAGAGGGAGGAGCGGGAGAATGAACGGCTTTGAGAACAATTCCCAGTGCGTTTTAGAATATCTGGCACTGTTTCAGGCTCTCTCCGCAGAGGAAGCAGACGCGGAGCAGTGCCTCCAGATGTGGCATACGATTTTGGAGCGGGAGCAGTCCTCCGATGGCGTCCAGCTGGCCCCGCCCTTCCTCCGGCGACAATTCCAGCTGGAGGAGCGGGACTTCCTGCTGGCGATGGCGGCGCTGGCTTTGGAGATGGACGGCGGACTGAGAAACACCTTTCGCCGGAAATATGCCCTGGCGCTGCCCACCATCGAGTACGGCCTCCAGCTAATCTCTCCCATCTGTCCCAGCAGCTGCGAGACACTGGCGGAGTTGGCGGGAGATACGATGCTGTGTGGGCTGCTGCTCACCACCGCCGAGCTGACCTCCTACCCTTTGGAACGGCCCCTGATCCTGGGCCGCACCGTACTGGCCTTTCTGACCGGCCTGTCCATGGCGGAAATCCCCGGCTGCACCCCCCTGATGGCTGATGAAACACAATGGCTGCCGCTCCATGAGCGCGAACTGGCGCAGGTGGAATCCTGGCAGGCTTTTGGAATGGAAAACACCTTGTATCTTTGCGCCCCCGCCGGGTCCGGCCGGAAAACCCTTTTACGCCGCGCCTGCGGGCATGTGGTGTGGGCCAAGCCGGAGGAGCTGTCCCAGTTTTCACTGCTGGATCAGGATCACGCCCTGCGGGAAATGGCGGCGCTGGCTACCCTTTTAGACGCCCCCATCTGCGCCGCACCTGACCCTGACCGGAGTGTGTTCCGACAGCTGGAGCGTCTTTGCCGGCAGTACGGAGGTCCGCGCCGTGGCCATGAGTTCTACGGACGGTCTGCGGCGGGGGATGCCGGTGCGCGACACGGGGCGCCCTATTGAAGTTCCTGTGGGACAGTGCGT
>JAAWKB010000017.1 GCA_022797115.1 Oscillospiraceae bacterium | reverse complement strand
TACCGCTACAAATCCCTGCAAACCCTCACCAGGGCCAGATTTGACGTTGTACAGAACCTGATGCGGGAGAAGCAGCACTTTGCCAATTACCTGTTCCTCAAATGCTCCGGTATGGCTCAAGATAAGGACATCGCCAACTCCAGCGCCACCACTATCGCTCTCATGGAACGCTTTGAAACAGTGGACGAGCTGGCCTACATCGATTTGGATCATCTGACCGATTTCATCGCCGAATCAGGCAGGGGCCGCTTTGCAGACCCGGCGGAAAAAGCGAAAGCCATTCAAGCCGCTGCTAAAAACTCTTATCGTTTGCCAGTCACTGTAAACAACTCTGTGAACCAGGCTATGGCTGTTTCCATTGCAACCATGCGAGCCCTGGAAAAGCAGATCAAGGTATTGGACAAAGCCATTGAGCAGCAGTTCCAGATCATCCCTAACACGCTGACTTCCGTTCCCAGCATTGGCAAGGTCTACTCCGCCGGTATCATTGCCGAGACCGGCGATATCCACCGCTTTAACTCTCAGGCATCCGTTGCCAAATACGCCGGCCTGGTTTGGACACAGCACCAGTCCGGCGATTTCGAGGCCCAGCACTCCAAACTTATCAAGTCTGGCAACCGCTATCTCCGCTACTACCTGCTGGAAGCCGCCAACTCCGTGAGAAGATGCGACTCCGAGTTTCGGCGCTACTATGACCTCAAATTCAAAGAGGTCAACCAGTTCCAACATAAACGCGCACTCGCTTTAACTGCCAGAAAACTGGTCCGGCTGGTCTATCGGCTGCTGATGGACAACCGCCTGTATATCCCGCCAGAGGGCTGAGCGAACAGCTCTCCACTCTGACATATAAGCCCTGCTTCAAAAATTTGCGAGGGCAGGGCTTGGGTTGGTGTTGCCTTTTTACTGCTTACATAGCCTGTTTCCTTCATTTTCCTTGATTTTTTATGCATCACCTACTTGACTTCATACCATTAGACTTCCTCAGTCTTTTCTAATAGTTTATCACTGGCACTGATATCGATTTTTACATCGCACTCCGCAACCAGCAGCCCTCTCATCGGACGCTAAAAAATCAAAGTTTCCACTCAGGCAGAAAAGCCTGTAGTCCTTGGAACACAATGGTTACAGGCAAAAAACGACTCCAACCGATCCGAGCTGCTGACCGCCGTTTTTTCAAATCAGATATGTCCATTTGATTTTAACGAAATACCTCTTGACAGGAAATACAATGTGTTGTATAGTATTGTGTGAAAGGGGGCATGGGTGTGATTGATCCTCAGCTCAAACGCGGCTTGTTGGATATCTGCGTCCTGTCGGTCCTGCGGCGGGAGGACTCCTATGGCTACCAGATCATCAAGGACCTGTCCGGCTACATTGAGATCTCCGAGTCCACGCTGTACCCCATCCTGCGGCGGCTGGAGGCCGGTGGCTGCCTGACAGTCTACGCTGTGGAGCACAACGGCCGGCTGCGCAAGTTCTACCGTATCACCAGCGGCGGTGTGCGCCAGATCGACCAATTTCTGGAGGGCTGGCCGGAAATTTTGCGGGTATATGATTTCATAAAGGAGTGTGCAGAACATGACGCGCGTACAGTTTCTCAATGACCTGTACCGCCGCCTGGGCGGCCTGACCCAGGAGCAGGCGGAGCAGCACCTGACCTATTACGCCGAAATGCTGGCGGACCGCATGGAGGAGGGCATGACCGAGGAAGACGCCGTGGCTGGGATGGAGGATGTTGATACCATCGCCCGACGCATCCTGGAGGAAGAGGGTCTGCCCTACGAGCCTCCCGTGACGCCTCCGGCCTGCCCGGACGCATCCAAGCTCCCCGGCGGGGGCGGGACAAAGGGCTACCAGCCCCCCAAAAAGCGGAACAACCAAAAAATTGCCAGCATCCTGTTGTGGGCGTTGGCCGCAATATGCGTACTAGGTGCGGTGAAGCGGTTATTTGCTGGGCGCGCAGCCGATACCTATTATGACGAAGTGGCTAAAATGGTAGATGTAGTAGAGGATACTGCCATAGAGTCTGTAGAGTGCTACGACTGGGCATTTGCTGCGGAGGATTGGGACATTGCATGGGTGGACCCGATCGCTGGCATCGACCAGGCGCTAAGTGAACAGCCCTGCTTTGACAGCTGGAATATGGTGGGGCACTACGATATCCCAGCCGACGCGGTCCAGGGACTCCAAATCAATTGGATTTCCGGCGCGGTAGACATCCAAGGCTGGAACGGGGATTTTGAGTTGGTCGAGTACTCTGATACAGGTAAGGGAAAGATGACCTATACCATCGACGGCAATATCCTGTCCGTCCAGGCCAATGGCGCGTCGGGGCTGTTAGTCAAGGTCCCCAGCGGCTGGCTGGAGGATATCGAGATCAATGCCGTCTCCGCTGCCGTACGGGTGGAGAATACCAATATGGATAACCTCTCGATTCTGACCTCCAGCGGCAGTATCGCACTGGGGAGCTTATATGCCAGCTCTATTGAGGCCACCACCGTCAGCGGCGGCATCGCTCTCTACGATTTGTTTACTGACAGCCTGGATCTCTCCACCAGCAGCGGCAATATCATGGGGGCCGCAAATGCGGAGGATCTCTATCTGAACACCATTTCCGGGGATATTTGTATGGATACCTCCTACATGGAGACAGTCGAAGGGAATAGTGTCAGCGGGAATTTCCTGCTCATGCTCTCCAATAGCGCGGAGGATATCAACCTGCAGAGCAAGAGCGGAGATGTCACACTGACCCTGTTTGAAGAACCGGGGTTCCAGTTGAACTTCGACACCATATCCGGTGATATCAGGGAGATCGCTTTCCCTGCCAGCTACATGGACGGGGTGTATACCTACGGCGACGGCTCCTGCGGGATTGACATCTCCACCACCAGCGGGGATGTCTACCTGCTGCGGCAGTAAAAGGAGGGATGGCATATGCTGGTAGATGACATCAGGACGGAACGTCTGGTACTGCGCAGCACCCGGGAGGAATGGGGCGGGCTGTGCGTGGACTTCTGGCTGGACGGGGAGATCAACAAGTATCTCTCGGACCCGCCCCGGGAGAAAGCCGGGGAGAAGTATCTGCATTTTGCCGAGGGGATTGAGCGGGACCCCTCTTGGTATCCCTTTGTGGCCTTCCACCAGGAAACTGGAGCCTTTGCCGGCACATGCAGCGCAGTCCCCCAGCAGGGGGACTGCTGGGATCTGGGGTACTGCATCCACAAGAGCTTTTGGCGGCAGGGCTACGGCACAGAGATGGTCCGGGGACTGATCGCCTGGGGCCGCCATATGGGCGCGCACGCCTTTACAATCGACGCCGCCCAGGAGAACGCGGCCTCTGTAGCCCTGGCGAAGAAACTGGGTTTCCGGGTGGAGCGGGAGGGCAGCTTTCGCAAAAGTGGAACGGATATTATTTATCCCAATTACATATTCCGACTGGATGTTCTTTGAAACCCCCGGCTGGCATCTCTCCAGGTGCTGCCAGCGCCAGTGATAAAATGAAAACAGGACTAAACCAGCACACCCCTTGCTGTGGGGTGTTTCTGATTTAGTCCTGTTTTAGCAGGCGCGTCCACTATCCGCAAAGCTTTATTTGGCCCTTTTCCCGGCGGCGCGTCAGCCGCCCAGCAGCACGGCCATATGCGCCAGCGTGGCGCTGTTATTATCGAAGAAATCGTCCCGTAGGGCCTCCTGCCGCTTACTGCTGTGGAGCAGCGCACGGCTGGCATGTACCAGCATACGGAACAGCTCCTTCTGATCGCCCGCAGCGCCCTTGCGGCAGCTCATGACTGCCATGAAGCGGAGGAAGGAATACACATTGCAGAAATTGACATAGCTCTTCCACAGATCCTCCGGGGAGGCCAGGGATGGCATATGCATGTAGAAGAACAGGGAGACCATCAGGTTCTCCATGAAAAACGCCCGGTCCTTGAACTGCGCCTCATACCGGTCCCGCGCCTCGCAGTATGCTTCTACGGAGATTTTACCGGTCTGATCCTGCTGGTTGATCTCCAGGCCAAGGCCCTGGAGCACATCCTGACGGACCGCAGGGAATTCCCGGTCAATACTCTGGAGGCCGAACATCACACGGAAGTTGTTGGACAGGAACATCGGCGTAGTCCGCCCCTGGCTGGCCTCATCCAGCAGGCCCTCCCCCGCGCCTTCCTCGAAGCGGGCGGCCTGCCGCGCAAACCAGCCGGGGATATCCTGCTCCCCGCCGGCCAGCTCCTGGAGGGCGATGCCCATGCGCAGAATCCGCTCCGGCAGAGGGAAACGCCGGTCCTGGAGGAAATCAATGCACACCGAGCGGATCTCCGCATAGAAAAATTGCAGGGGCGCATCCTCGGGGAGCTTATACTGCCGCCACTTCTCCTTGGGCAGCGGATCGGAGAGGAAATCCACCCCATCCGGCAGCTCCCACAGCAGCTCCAGCACCGCCTCGCAGCCCGGCGTCAATGCCCGCTCCCAGTACCCTGTGGGCATATACACTTCCGAGCGGGGGAACCCCCTGCACACATCCGGCAGCGCCTTTTCCCCCTTCTCCATCTGGAGCTGGCACAACCCGTCCTCCCGCAGCAGAGGGCAGATGCCATCCTTTAAAGCAAACTCCCCGTAGTACATTTCCGAGAGGTCCCCTTTCCGGATACGGCGCAGGCCATCCTGCATCCGCCCGTTCAGTTCCTCTGACCCCTCCATCCGCTTCAGGGCTAAGTAGTCCTTCTTACTGAAGGAAACGTGCCACCCCTCGCAGCAGGAATGGATACAGCCTCCTGCCAGACACCGAAATGCGTCATAGTAGGAGGGCCGCAGATCCTTGTCAATGATTACCGTCTTCCCCGCCATGGGCTACCGCCTTTCTGTCAAAAAACGATCCGATCCTTTGGTAGTCATTCTTTTTCTTGCAAGAAAAAGAATCAAAAAGAACTTTTACACCCCCCAAGCTGAAACCCCGGGAGGAATTATGCGCCAGGGTTTGCCCCGCTTGCGGCGGCAGGAAACCCGGCTCAAGGCATATCAGCAGATATACCTGCTGAGAGCCTCCCAGCGGGAGGCCTTTCCTTCGCTATTCTGTTCATCGGCCGCTCTGCCGTAAAAATTAGAGTCTGCTTTCAAATTGACGATATGCCCAACAGCAGGGCGGCGGGAAATGATCCGCTGTTTGGGCATGTTGGCCGTTCGCAAACAGGCTCCGGCACTTGCATGAATATTACAGCTCCCGGCGGCCCTCCAGGGCCCGCATCAGGGTGGCGTCGTCGGCAAACTCCAGGTGCCCGCCCACAGGGATTCCGTAGGCCAGGCGAGTCACCCGCACGCCGAAGGGCTTGAGCAAACGGGCCAGGTACATAGCCGTGGCCTCCCCCTCCGTGTCCGGGTTCGTAGCCATGATGACCTCCTGCACATCCCCCTGGGCCACCCGCTCCACCAGGGATTTGATCTCCAGGTCATCGGGGCCCACATGGTTCATGGGGGAGATCACGCCGTGGAGGACGTGGTAGCGTCCGCCGTACTCCCTGGCCCGCTCGATGGCGGCCACATCCCGGGGGTCCGCCACCACACAGATGGTAGTTGTGTCCCGCCTGGGGGAGGCGCAGATGGGGCACAGGCCGCCGGCGGTGAGGTTCTGGCACACCGGGCAGCAGGTTACATTGCGCTTTGCATCCAAAATCGCGTTGGCAAACTCCTGGGCCTCCTCCTGAGTGAGGCCCAGGACATGGAAGGCCAGCCGCTGGGCGGACTTGCCGCCGATGCCCGGGAGGCTGGCAAACTGCTCCACCAGCTTCTCCAGGGGCGCGGGAAAATACTCCACCGGCTCACCCCCTCAGCTCCCGGATGCGCGCCGGGATATCCTGGGCGCGGTAAACCGCGCTGCCCGCCACCAGGACAGTGGCCCCGTTGGCGGCGGCTGTCTTGCAGGTGTCCGGGCCGATCCCGCCGTCCACCTCCAGCTCACAGTCCAGGCCCCTCTGGTCAATCCAGCCCCGCAGGGTGCGCAGTTTGGGCATCATGTCCTCCATGAACGCCTGCCCGCCGAACCCTGGCTCCACTGTCATCACCAGCACCATGCTGCACAGCTCCAGGAAGGGCAGGGCGGCCTCCGCCGGGGTGCCCGGCTTGAGTACCACACCTGCGCACTTGCCCTGGGCCCGGATCAGCGAGAGGGCCTTTTTCGTATTCTCCTCGCTGTCGGCCTCCACATGGACAGTGACAATGTCCGCGCCCGCGCGGCAGAACTGCTCCACATACCGCACAGGCCGGTCGATCATCAGGTGGACGTCCAGCGGCAGGGCTGTGACAGGGCGGATGGCCTGCACTACGGGGATGCCGATGGTGATATTGGGCACAAACAGGCCGTCCATCACATCCACATGGAGGTAGTCGGCCGTGTCAACCCGGCGGATCTCCCGCTCTAAATTTGCAAAATCAGCGGAAAGGATGGAGGGCGCAATTTTCAACATAGTCGTACTCCCTTTTTTCAATGGTTTGGGCCAAATCCGGGCGGACAGGCGGGTGCGCCGCACAGAAGAGGGTAGCACCACAGCCCAGTCCGCTTCATAGGATACCGTACGCGGCAAGGGCGTCCCCGGCGGGGCGAACCCCCTTCCCACGCCGTACCTGTCCCCGCCTGCGCCGGGGGCGCGCCGCATAACATATAGGAGGCCGTCGGGGCCCGCTCCGACGGCCTCCAGCCAGCGGCTATTTTTTTGGCAGTCATTCTTTTCTTTTGAAAAAGAAAAGAATCAAAAGAAAACCGAACCGCACAGCGAGGTTTTGCGCGGGGAGGCTGTCAGAACCACATCGGCTTTTCAGCCCGGAACACCGGCGCATCCCCATGGGCATAGGGGTCATACCGGTCCTCATTGCAGCCGAACTCCTGCAAACGGCAGATCCGGCCATCTGACGCCCATTGGATCAGGCTTATGCCGTCAAAGGCTTCCGCCGCGCCATCGTTCATGGCATCCCGGAAATACCACTCCACAACTGTCTGATCCCCGGCGTGGAAAAATTGCCGGATGTCCCATTGCAGGACCCGTCCCCGTGTGTTCCATTCCTCGAACCAGTGCTGGATTGCGGCGGAACCGTGGTACTCCGGCCCCCAGCTCTCGATATACACCGCGTCACCGGTGAATACCCCGCTGATCCCGGTATCCTCCTGCTGGAGCCACATATGGAACCACTGCCGGACAACTGCCTCCCGGTCAAGCATCGTGTCACACCCTCTTCCCACATAAAGTTCTTTTTGATCCTTTTTCTTTCAAGAAAAAGGATGATTACCTGTCCTCCCGGAAGTAGGACAGTCCCAGGCTGGCCGGGGGCTGCTTCTCCTTGTTGTTGCGCATACTGGAGACGATGAGGACAACCACCGTGACGACATAGGGCAGGATTTTATACAGCTGGGTGGGGATGAAGGGGATTACCAGCCGCAGGTACAGGATCATCAGCGCGCCGAAGAGCACCGACCCCCAGATGGCGGACAGGGGCCGCCACATACAGAAGATCACCAGCGCCACTGCCAGCCAGCCCTCGCCGGACAGGCCCTCGTGGTTCCAGACACAGCCCGCGATGGTCATAATGTACACCATGCCGCCGATGGCGGAGATCCCACCGCCGATGACAGTAGCCAGATACTTGTAACGGGTGACATTGATGCCCGCCGCGTCGGCCGTGGCCGGGGACTCGCCCACGGCCCGCAGATAGAGGCCGGAGCGGGTCTTGTTCAGATACCAGAACAGGGCCACCGCCAGGAGTACGGCCAGGTAGAAGAACAGGCTGTTGCCGAACAGGATGCCCCCCACCAGGGGGATTTTTTGCAGGAAGGCGGGGAAGGGCGCGTTCTGGAAATAGCCCGCCAGCCGGTTGCTGATGGAGATATAGCCCCCCTCGCTGACCCGCATGTACTCACCGATAAACTGGCCGATACCGGTACCAAAGATGGACAGGGCAAGGCCCGTGACATTCTGGTTGGCCCGGAGGGTGGTGGTCAGAAAGCTGAAGATCAGGGACGCCAGGGCCCCGGCCAGGAAGGCGCACAGGATGGCGATGGCCACTGCGGCAAAGCCGTTGGCCCCGCCGCCCTTCTCATAGTAGAACACGCCGCCCAGGCCCATGGCCCCGCCCATGAACATGATGCCCTCCACGCCCAGGTTGAGGTTGCCGGACTTCTCTGTGAGCACCTCGCCCAGTGTACCGAAGAGCAGGGGCGTGCCGTAGGTAATGGCAGCGGCCACCAGGGCGATCAACAGGGTTACAAAGCCGGACATTACTTCGCCACCTCCTTATGGCCGCCCTTGCGGAGGATCAGCCGGTAGTTGATGAAAAATTCACAGCCCAGCATACAGAAGAGCAGGATGCCGGTGATGATATCGGAGATGGAGGTGGGTACAGCCAGCCGGGTTTGCAGCGTCTCCGCCCCCTTCTCCAGCACGGCCAGCAGCATGGAGATTACCACCATGGCAAAGGCGTTGAGCTGGCTCAGCCAGGCCACGGTGATGGACGTGAAGCCCACGCCCCCCGCCACGCCGTCATAGAGGGTGTTGTTGGCCCCGGAGGCCACGATAAATCCCACAATGCCGCTGATGGCCCCGGACAGGAACATGGTCCGCATCATAATATGCCCCACGTTCATACCCGCATACCGGGCCGTGTTCACGCTGTCACCGATGACGGCGATCTCATAGCCGTGCTTGGTGTAGCGCATATAAACGTGCATGAATACCACCAGTACCAGCACGATGATCCACCCGCAGTGGACGCCCAGCACCCGGGGCAGGCAGGCGGCCCCGTCAAACTGGGGGATGATCTGGCTGCCGGGACGGCCCTCCCAGGGCCCGCCCTGGAGCCAGCGGACCACGCCGATGATGATATAGTTCATCATCAGGGTGAAGAGGGTCTCGTTGGTATTCCACTTCGCCTTGAAAAACGCGGGGATCAGGGCCCACAGCCCACCGGCAGCCGCGCCGGCCAGTCCCATCACCACCAGCAGCACCGGCCCCGGCAGCCGCCCCACCCAGAACAGGGCGAAGTAGGACGCCGCAATGGCCCCAGCGGTGATCTGGCCCTCCGCGCCGATGTTCCAGAAGCGCATCTTAAAGCAGGGCGCGATGGCCAGGGCGCAGCCCAGCAGGGGGACGGCGATCTTCACCGTCTGCCGGATGGCGGTTTTCTTCCCCAGCGCGCCGGAGAGGATGGTGCCGTAGGCCCCGATGGGGTTCACCCCCACCAGGACCATCACCAGCGCCCCCAGCAGCAGTGCCAGCAGGATGGAGCCCACCCGGATGCACCAGACCTTCCAGGTCTCCATCCCCTCCCGCTTGGCAAGGCGGATCAGGGGAACCTTCGTCTCCATTTATGCCTCCTCCTTTCCGCCCAGCCGGGTCATCAGCAGCCCAATCTGGTCCTTGGTGGCGGTCCGGGCGTCCACGATGCCGCTGACGCGGCCGCCGCACAGGACCAAAATCCGGTCGCACAGCTCCAGCAGCACGTCCAGGTCCTCGCCCACATAGATGACTGCCACGCCCTTCATCTTCTGCTCCGTGAGCAGGTTATAAATGGTGTAGGAGGTGTTGATATCCAGCCCCCGCACCGCGTAGGCCGTCATCAGCACCGAGGGGGCGCTGGCGATCTCACGGCCTACCAGCACCTTCTGCACGTTGCCGCCGGACATGCGGCGCACCGGGAACTCCGTGCTGGGCGTGACCACCTCCAGCTCCTTCCAGATCTGGAGGGCCAGCTCGTTGGGGTCCTTGCGGTTGACGAAGGCGCCCTTCCCCTTCCGCCAGGAGCGGAGCATCATATTGCCGGTCATGCCCATGGAGCCCACCAGGCCCATGCCCAGCCGGTCCTCGGGGACGAAGGCCATGGCGACGCCGGCCCGCTTGATCTGCATGGGGGTCTTGCCCACCAGGGATGAGGGCTCCCGGCCCTCCGGGGAGTAGAGGATCTCGCCGCTGCTGACCGGGTAGAGCCCAGCCACCGCCTCCAGCAGCTCCCGCTGGCCGGAACCGGCGATGCCGGCAATGCCCAGGATTTCCCCGCCCATGGCGGTGAAGGACACGCCGTCCAGCCGCTTCACACCCTCCCCGTCGTGGCACGTCACGTCCCGCAGCTCCAGGCGCTTGACGGGGTTCCCGTACCGGGGGCGGCCGATATCCAGCGTGACGCTGCGGCCCACCATCATGTCGGTGAGGGCCTGGGGGGTGGTCTGGCTGGTGGCGACGGTGCCGATGTACTTGCCCTTGCGCAGCACCGTCACCTTGTCGGACAGGGCCATCACCTCATGGAGCTTGTGGGTGATGATGACGATGGCCTTGCCGTCAGCGCGCATACTGCGCAGAACGGCAAAGAGCTTGTTGGTCTCCTGGGGGGTGAGCACGGCGGTGGGCTCATCCAGGATCAGGATGTCCGCCCCCCGATAGAGGACCTTGACAATCTCTACCGTCTGCTTCTGGGAGACGGACATGTCGTAAATCTTCTGGGCGGGGTCGATGTCAAAGCCGTAGCGTTCGCAGATGGCGCGCACCTTCTCGTTGGCCGCCTTCCGGTCCAGCTTTCCGCCCTCCTCCAGGCCCAGGACGATGTTCTCCGTGGCAGTGAACACGTCCACCAGCTTATAGTGCTGGTGGATCATGCCGATGCCGTTGGCGTAGGCGTCCTTGGGCGAGCGGATGGACACAGGCTTCCCGCCCACATAGATCTGTCCCTCGTCGGGGAAGTAGATACCCGCCAGCATGTTCATCAGCGTCGTCTTGCCGCTGCCGTTCTCCCCCAGCAGGGAGAGGATTTCCCCCCGGTGGAGCTGGAGGTTGATGCCGTCGTTGGCCACAACCTCCCCGAAACGCTTGGTGATGCCTTTTAATTCAATGGCACAAACAGTTTTTTCCAAGGCTGTCATCCTTTCTGCCCCGCGCCAGGGAGGGCGGGGCGGGGTTTGTTGCCGCCGGGCCTGCGCGGCCCGGGCTCACGGTGCCTTTGCCGCTTTTCTTGGCGGGGCAAGATGAGCGGGCCCAGGGGTCCAGGTTGAATAAAAAGAGGGCCGCGCGCACGGCCCTCTTTTGCGCAGGGTGATTAGAATGCCTCGTTGATCCACTCAATCCCATCAATCCGCAGGGCGAAGTAGGGGGCGGACTGGAAGTGGGACTCGTGGAACGCGCCGTCAAAGACAGCCTCCTCGGAGTCGGGGGTGAAGTCGCCGTCCGTGTCCAGGGCGAACGCACTGGACAGGGCCTCGCCGCCGATGGTGAAGGTGCTGGTGTCAAAGACCTGCAGCTTGCCGGAGCGGAGCTGGTCCTCCACCTCCGCCAGCTTCTCGGCGGTGCCGGGGGCGGCAATGTCCTCATTGAGCGGGGTCATGACCACGGCGCCCATGTCCATGCCATGGCACCAATCCTGGTCAAAGCTCCCGCCGTTGGCCACGGAACCGATGGCGTACTCGAAATAGGGGGCCCAGTCGATGCGGGTGCCGATGAGGGACGCTTCGGGGGCCACGCCAATCATATCGTTGTTATAGCCGGTGTGGAACACGCCCTTGCTCTGGGCGGTGGTGGCGGGGGTGGTGTTGTCGGAATGCTGGGAGATCATCACGCAGCCCATGTCCGCCAGGGCGGAGGCGGCATTGGCCTCCTCGGTGGCGTCAGACCAGGAGCCCACAAACTGGACCTTCATGGTCACGCTGGGGCACACGCTTCTCGCGCCCAGGTAGTAGGCGGTGAAGCCGGAGATTACCTCCGCGAAGGAGAACGCGCCCACATAGCCGATGATGGCCTGGTCTGCGGTGATTTCCCCGTCATCAATCATCTGCTGGAGCTTCATGCCTGCCACCACACCGGCCAGATAGCGGCCCTCATAGATGTTGGCAAAGGCGTTGTGGGTGTTCTCCAGCCCGTCGCCCCAGGACGCCTGGTTGGTGCAGGCGATGAACTCAATCTCGGGATAGTCGGGGGCCACCTTCAGCATGAAGGGCTCGAAGCCGAAGGAGTTGTTGATGATGAGGTCACAGCCCTCCTCCGCCAGCTCGATGTTGGCGTCCTCGCAGCCGGAGTCCTCCCCGATGTTCCATTTGACGACCCACTCCACGTTGATGCCATTGGCGGCCAGGGCCTCGGTGGCGGCCTCCTTGCCGCGGATGAAGTTGTAGGTGTAGCCCTGGTCATTCTCGTCGCCAATGCAGATGAGGCCCACCTTCACGCTCTTCGCCTCGCCTTCGCCGTTCCCGCCGCCATCAGCAGCAGGCTGCTGCGCGTCGCTGCCGCCGCTGTTGGACGGCTGCTGTGTGTTGTTATTGCCGCCGCAGGCCACCAGGGCCAGCGCCATGGCGCATACCAGCAGCAGGGCCAATACTTTCTTTTTCATATCCATATCCTCCTTTTTTGATCCAATCCTTTCCACTATCTAATACAGTCCCTATTGTACCGTATTTCCCTGTGGATTTCAACTAATAATTTAGCAGATTGCCTGAAAAATTTTCAGATTTTGGACAAATCGAGCAACTTTTGTCCGTTCTTCGCGGAATCCTCCGGGCCTTCCGTCAGGCGTCGATGGTAGAGATGCGGCTGGAGATGGCCTCCAGCACATCCAACAGGGCCTGGACGGTGTCCAGGGAGGTGAAGGTGATGACGTTGTTCTCGATGGCCAGGCGGCGCATATCCCGGCCGGCGCTCATATGGGCGGCGGAGCTGGGGTCCCGGGTGTTGACAAGGTAGGCCACCCGGCCGCTGCGCATGGCCTCTGTGATATCGGCGGGGTCCTCCGTGTAGTCCCGCCGCACCCGGGTGCGGATGCCCTGCTCCTTCAGGAAACGGGCCGTGCCGGTGGTGGCCTCAATATTGAAGCCCAGGCGGTAGAACCGCCGCACCAGGGGCAGCGCCTCCTCCAGATCCTCCGGGCAGACGGAGAGCAGCACCGTGCCATGGTCCTGTAAATTCATGCCCGCGGCCTCCATGGCCTTGTAGAGGGCGTAGGGCAGCTGGTCGTCATAGCCGATGGCCTCGCCGGTGGACTTCATCTCCGGGGAGAGGTAGGCGTCCAGCCCGCTGAGCTTGCTGAAGGAGAACACGGGCACCTTGCAGTACCATCTCTTCTTCTCAGGGGGGTAGAGCTCGGTGATGCCCTGGGCGCGCAGGCTCTCGCCCAAAATCACCTTGGTGGCGATGTCCGCCAGGGACCAGCCGGTGGCCTTGGAGAGGAAGGGCACGGTCCGGGAGGAACGGGGATTGACCTCGATGATATACACCTTCTCCTGCCGGTCCACGATGAACTGGATGTTGTACAGCCCCACAATGCCGATGCCCAGGCCCAGCTTGCGGGTGTAGTCCAGGATGGTGTCCTTCACCGCCCGGGAGATGGAGAAAGCCGGGTAGACGCTCACCGAGTCGCCGGAGTGGACGCCGGTGCGCTCCACCAGCTCCATGATGCCGGGGACGAAGACGTCCGTGCCGTCGCAGATGGCGTCCACCTCCACCTCCTTGCCGACGATGTACTTGTCCACCAGCACGGGCTTCTCCACGTCCACCTCCACGGCGGTTTTGAGGTAGCGGCGGAGCATCTCCTCGCCGGAGACGATCTCCATAGCCCGCCCGCCCAGCACAAAGCTGGGGCGCACCAGCACGGGGTAGCCGATCTCTGCCGCAGCCCGCACGCCGTCCTCCAGATTGGTGACCGCCTCCCCCGGGGGCTGGGGGATGTCCAGCTCCCGGAGGACCCGCTCGAAGATCTTCCGGTCCTCCGCCCGCTCAATCGCGGCGCAGTCCGTGCCGATGATCTTCACGCCGTGGTCCCGCAGGGGCTGGGCCAGGTTGATGGCTGTCTGCCCGCCCAGGGAGGCGATGACGCCCTCGGGCTTCTCCAGCTCGATGACGTTCATCACGTCCTCCACCGTCAGGGGCTCAAAATAGAGCTTGTCGCTGCATGTGTAGTCGGTGGAGACAGTCTCTGGGTTGTTGTTGATGATGATGGCGTCATAGCCGCTGCGCTTGATGGTCTGCACGGCGTGGACCGTGGAGTAGTCGAACTCCACCCCCTGGCCGATGCGGATGGGGCCGGAGCCCAGGACGATGATCTTCTTGTGGGGGGAGACAACGGACTCGTTCTCGTCCTCATAGGTGGAGTAGAAGTAGGGCACATAGCTGTCAAACTCGCTGGCGCAGGTGTCGATCATCTTGTACACCGGGAAGATGCCCAGCTCCCGGCGTTTGTCGTACACCTCCCGCTCCGAGCACTTCCACAGCCAGGCCAGGGCCTTGTCGGAGAAGCCCTTGCGCTTGGCCTTGCGCAGCATGTCCGGGTCCCAGGGCCGGGTCTTGAGCTCCTCCTCGTAGCGGACGATGTTGCTGATCTTGTCCAGGAACAGCATGTCGATCTGGGTGGCGGTGGCGATCTGGCCCAGGTCCGTGCCCCGGCTCATCAGCTCCGCGATGGCGAAAATGCGGTCGTCGGTGCCCAGGGCGATATAGTCCAGCAGCTCCTTTTCCGTGTAGTCGTTGAACTTCTCCATGTAGATATGGCCCACCCCGGCCTCCAGGGAGCGGACGGCCTTGAGGATGCTCTCCTGGAGGGTGCGGCCCACGGCCATGACCTCGCCGGTGGCCTTCATCTGGGTGGAGAGCACATTGCTGGCGGAGCCGAACTTGTCAAAGGGGAAACGGGGCATTTTCGTGACCACATAGTCCAGGGCCGGCTCAAAGCAGGCGGGGGTGTTGGCCAGCTGGATCTCCTCCAAGCGCATCCCAACAGAGATCTTGGCGGACACCCGGGCGATGGGGTAGCCGCTGGCCTTGCTGGCCAGGGCGGAGGAACGGGAGACCCGGGGGTTGACCTCGATGACGTAGTACTGGAAGGACTGGGGGTCCAGGGCAAACTGGACGTTGCACCCGCCCTCGATCTCCAGGGCGCGGATGAGCCGCAGGGCGCTGTCGCGCAGCAGGTGGTACTCCTTGTTGGTCAGGGTCTGGCTGGGGGCCACCACGATGGAGTCGCCGGTGTGGATGCCCACAGGGTCGATGTTCTCCATGTTGCAGACGGTGATGGCGGTGTCATTGGCGTCGCGCATCACCTCATACTCGATCTCCTTGTAGCCCTTGATGCTCTTCTCAATGAGCACCTGATGGACCGGGGAGAGCTCCAGGGCGTTTTTCATCATCCGCCGCAGCTCATCCTCGTCCTGGGCGAAGCCGCCGCCGGTGCCGCCCAGGGTGAAGGCCGGGCGCAGGATGACCGGGTAGCCGATCTCCGCCGCCGTCTGGGCGGCCTCGTCGGCGGTATGGGTGATCCCGGAGGGCACCACCGGCTCCCCCAGGCGCTGGCACAGCTCCTTAAACAGCTCCCGGTCCTCGGCCTTCCGGATGCTCTCATAGCTGGTGCCCAGCAGCTCCACGCCGCACTCGTCCAGGATGCCCTGGCGCTGGAGCTCCATGGCGAGATTCAGCCCCGTCTGCCCGCCGATGCCGGGGACGATGGCGTCCGGCCGCTCAAAGCGCAGGATCTTGGCCAGATACTCCACCGTCAGCGGCTCCATATACACCTTGTCCGCGATGGTGGTGTCTGTCATGATGGTGGCGGGGTTGGAGTTGGCGAGGATCACCTCGTAGCCCTCCTCCCGCAGGGCCAGGCACGCCTGGGTGCCCGCATAGTCGAACTCGGCGGCCTGGCCGATGACGATGGGCCCGGAGCCGATGACCAGGATCTTCTTTAAATCTGTCCGCTTAGGCATGGCGCTTGCCCTCCTCCATCATGGCAATAAACCGGTCAAAGAGATACCCGCTGTCCTGGGGGCCGGGGGCGCTCTCCGGGTGGTACTGGACGGAGAAGACCCGGTCCGCCTCGCAGGCGAGGCCCTCCACGGTGTTATCCAGCAGGTTGACATGTGTCACAGCCAGCCCCGTCCCGGCCAGGGAATCCGCGTCCACGGCGTAGGAGTGGTTCTGGCTGGTGATCTCCAGCTTGCCGGTGGCCAGGTCCTTCACCGGATGGTTGCCCCCCCGGTGGCCGAACTTCAGCTTGTAGGTTTTGCCGCCGTAGGCCAGGGCGATCATCTGGTGGCCCAGGCAGATGCCGAAGATGGGGAATTTCCCCCGCAGCTGCCGCACCAGCTCGATCACCGGCGTCACGTCCTCCGGGTCCCCGGGCCCGTTGGAGAGGAAGAGCCCGTCGGGCTCCATGTCCAAAATCACCTGGGCCGGGGTATCGTAGGGCACCACGGTGACGTTGCAGCCCCGCGCGTTCAGGGAGCGGACGATATTCAGCTTGATGCCGCAGTCCACCGCCACCACGTTGCAGCGGTGGTTGGAGGTACGGGCGTACCAGCGTTTCTTGCAGCTGACCTGGGATACCTGGTCCCGCCGCAGCACGGCGGACTCCAGCTGGGCCACGGCCTCCGCTGCGGGCACGTCCGCGCCGGTGAGCAGGGCGCGGCGGCTGCCCCCATCCCGGATGGAGCGGGTGAGCTTGCGGGTGTCCACCCCCTCGATGGCAGGGATGCCGTAGTCCTCCAGGATCTCGGAGAGGGTCTTTGTGTAGCGGAAATTACTGGGGATATCGTTGTACTCCCGGACCACCAGCCCGCCGATGGTGGGAATCTTTGTCTCGAAATCCTCGTCCGTGATGCCGTAGTTGCCGATAATGGGGTAGGTCATCACCACCAGCTGCCCGGTGTAGGACGGGTCGGACACGATCTCCTGGTAGCCCACCATGGAGGTATTGAACACCAGCTCGCACACCCGGTCCGCCCTTGCGCCGAAGCGGTAGCCATAGTACTCGCTGCCGTCGGCCAGGACGATTTTACCGTCATAGCTTCTAATCATCTGCGCACTCCTTCCTGTAAAAGCCCGCCCCTCCCCCGGCACACACACCAGTGGGAGGCGAAACAGGTTATAAAAGAAAATCCCGGCCGTCACAGGCAAAAGCCCCTGCCTGTGACGCCGGGAAAACAAAATACGCGGCCGTCCCACCCTGCGGGGAAAGAGGGGAGCCATAGAAACCGTCCATCTTTTTCAAAACCGGCGCCCCCTCTCCTTAAGCTGATTGGCCGGACCGCATTCCAGTCCATTGGACAAACTATCGCACAGTTTGCCGGATAAGTCAAGGATAACCGGCAAAGTTTTGTGGATTTATGGAAGATTCATAGAGGGAACCGGGAAAAAGAGGCAGGAATTCTACATTCTGTTGTCTTGCCTTTTCTGCTGGAAAATGGTAGCCTAGAGACATATTTTCAAAATGGAACAGACCCGGCTGCAACTGACGGATTGTGGAGCACCACGCGGGAGCAGGCGGGGCGACGTATGCCGGCCGTCTGGGCAGCCTATCCTCAAGAGGACGGGTCTGCCCTTTTTATTTTTCAGGCCGCATACGGGAATGCAGCTGCGCAAAAGGAGGAACCCTATGAAAAAAGCCGCCGTCATCATGGGCAGCGCCAGCGACCTGCCCGTCGCGCGCAAGGCCGCCGATACCCTCCGCTCCTTCGGTGTGCCCTGCGAGGTCCACGTCTATTCCGCCCACCGCACCCCCCTCCAGACCGCCCAGTTCGCCCGGGACGCCCGGGAAAACGGCTTCGGCGTGCTCATCGCCGCCGCGGGCATGGCCGCCCATCTGGCGGGCGCGCTGGCTGCCCAGACCACCCTGCCGGTCATCGGCATCCCACTGAAATCCAATGCGTTGGACGGCGTTGACGCGCTCTTGTCTACGGTACAAATGCCTTCCGGGATCCCGGTGGCCACTGTTGCCATTGACGGGGCCGTCAACGCCGCGCTGCTTGCCGTCCAGATCCTGGCCGTGGAGGACAGGGGCCTGGCGGAGAAGCTGGAGGCCCACCGCGCCGCCGGGGCGGAGAAGGCCCTGGCCGCCAACGCGGCGGCAGAGGCGGAGTTCGCCCAATAACCACCACAATTTTTTACGGAGGATATACACCATGGAAAAGACCGTTCAGCTCTACGAGGGCAAGGCCAAGAAGGTTTTTGCCACCGAGGACCCCGCCCTGGTCATCGTCTCCTACAAGGACGACGCCACCGCCTTTGACGGCACCAAAAAGGGCACCATCCGGGGCAAGGGGGCGGTGAACAACCGCATGAGCAACTTCCTCATGGGCCGGCTGGCCGCCGCGGGCGTGCCCACCCACTTCGTCCAGGAGCTCAACGACCGGGAGACGGTGGTGAAGAAGGTGGAGATCGTCCCCCTGGAGGTCATCATCCGCAACGTCTCCGCCGGCTCCTTTGCCAAGCGCTACGGCGTGGAGGAGGGCATCGTGTTCGACGAGCCCACCTTCGAGTTCTCCTATAAGAACGACGATCTCCACGACCCCCTGCTCAACACCTCCCACGCTCTGGCCCTGAAGCTGGCCACCCGGGAGGAGATCGATACCATCCGCGCCCTGGCCCTGAAGGTCAACGATGCGCTCAAGGCGTTTTTCGCCGGGTGCGGCGTGCGGCTGATCGACTTCAAGCTGGAGTTCGGCCGGCTGCCTGACGGGAGCATCGTCCTGGCCGACGAGATCAGCCCGGACACCTGCCGCTTCTGGGACGCCGCCACCGGCGAGAAGCTGGACAAGGACCGCTTCCGCCGGGATCTGGGCAGCGTGGAGGAGGCCTATCAGGAGATGATGCGCCGGGTCTTCGGGGAATAAAGGAAGGAGTCTATTTTGGGAGGTTTTTTTGGAGCGGTTTCCAAGCGCGACTGCGTCCTTGACATTTTTTTCGGTGTGGATTACCATTCCCACCTGGGCACCCGCCGGGGCGGCATGATCGTCTACGACCAGAAGGACGGGTTCCAGCGGCAGATCCATAATATTGAGAACACCCCCTTCCGCACCAAGTTTGAGAAGGATCTGTCCAAGTTCCGCGGCCGCAGCGGGATCGGCTGCATCAGCGACACCGACCCCCAGCCCCTGCTGGTGCGCTCCCACCTGGGGCTGTACGCCATCACCACCGTGGGGATCATCAACAACTCCGAGGAGCTGGTGGAGACCTATTTCTCCAACCTGGGGCACCAGTTTATGGCCATGAGCTCCGGCGCGGTCAACTCCACCGAGCTGACCGCCGCCCTCATCAACCAGAAGGGCAGCCTGGATGAGGGCATCCGCCACGCCCAGCAGATGATCGACGGCTCCGCCACCATCCTGGTCCTGACGCCTGACGGCATCATCGCCGCCCGGGACCGGCTGGGCCGCCTGCCGGTGCTGATCGGGAAGAGCGAGGACGGGTGCTGCGTATCCTTCGAGTCCTTCGCCTACTCCAAGCTGGGATATGCCGACGCCTACGAGCTGGGCCCCGGGGAGATCGTGCGCGTGACGGCGGAGGGCTGGGAGACGCTCACCCCCGCCGGGGAGAAGATGCGCATCTGCGCCTTTTTGTGGACCTACTACGGCTACCCCAACTCCAACTATGAGGGGGTCAACGTGGAGCTGATGCGCTACCGCAACGGGGAGATCATGGCCCGGGACGAGATCGCCCGGGGGAAGCTGCCCAAGGTGGACTATGTGGCCGGCGTGCCGGACTCCGGCCTGCCCCACGCCATCGGCTACGCCAACCGCAGCGGCAAGTTTTTTGCCCGGCCTTTCGTGAAGTACACCCCCACCTGGCCCCGCTCCTTCATGCCCTCCAACCAGGACGTGCGCAGCCAGGTGGCAAAGATGAAGCAGATCCCCGTCCCGGAGCTGATCGACGGGAAGAAGCTCCTGTTTGTGGACGACTCCATCGTCCGGGGCACCCAGCTGCGGGAGACCATCGACTTCCTGTACGGCTGCGGCGCGGAGGAGGTCCACATGCGCTCCGCCTGCCCGCCCATTATGTACGGGTGCAAGTACCTGAACTTCTCCCGCAGCAACTCCGACATGGAGCTGCTCACCCGCTCCACCATCCAGCAGCTGGAGGGGGACGAGGGGCAGGCGCACCTGGATGAGTACGCGGACGGCTCCTCGGAGCGGGGGCAGTGCCTGCTGAAAACCATCTGCGACGGGATGGGCTTCAGCTCCCTGGGCTACCAGTCCCTGGACGGGCTGCTGGAGGCCATCGGCATTGACCGGGACAAGATCTGCACCTACTGCTGGACCGGGAAAGAATAAGGCGGCCATTCTTTTTCTCGAGAGAAAAAGAATCAAAAAGAGCTTTATCCGTGTTTTCCGCCTGTTTCCAGGTATCCTAAGCGGCAGTCCCCCCTTTTTTCTATCATGATACTCCCGGCGAAACAGCGTTTCGCCAGAAAAGTTTTTCTTTTTGATTCTTTTTCTTTGTCCACAAAGAAAAAGAATGATTACCGAGAAAGTGAGAACCACCATGAGCGAGAGTTACTCCGCCTCCTACGCCGCCGCCGGCGTGGACATCACCGCCGGCTATAAGGCCGTGGAGCTGATGAAGCGGCATGTGGCCCGGACCATGCCCGCGGGCATGGGGGAGGCCATCGGCGGCTTCGGCGGGCTGTTCCCCTTGGACATTGCCGGCATGGCCCAGCCCTGCCTGGTCTCCGGCACCGACGGCGTGGGCACAAAGATCCGCATCGCCCAGCTGATGGACCGCCACGACACCATCGGCATCGACTGCGTAGCCATGTGCGTCAACGATATCATCTGCTGCGGCGCCAAGCCCCTGTTCTTCCTGGACTATATCGCCATTGGGAAAAATGAGCCGGAGAAGGTGGCCTCCATTGTCTCCGGCGTGGCGGAGGGCTGCGTCCAGTCCGGCTGCGCCCTCATCGGCGGCGAGACCGCCGAGCACCCCGGCCTCATGGCCCCCCAGGACTACGACCTGGCGGGCTTCGCCGTGGGCGTGGTGGACAAGGCAAAGACCATCGCCCCCAGCCAGGTGCGCTGCGGGGACGTGATCCTCTCCCTGGGCTCCAACGGCCTGCACTCCAACGGCTTCTCCCTGGTGCGCAAGGTGCTGGATGTGGAACACGCCGACCTGGGGGCCTGGAGCGATGAGCTGGGCTGTTCCCTGGGGGACGCGCTGCTGCGCCCCACCCGCATCTATGTCAAGCCCGTGCTGGCCGCCCTTGCCGCCGCCCGGGTCCACGGCATCAGCCACATCACCGGCGGCGGCTTCTACGAGAACATCCCCCGCTGCCTGCCCCAGGGGCTGACGGCAAAGATTGAGAAATCCGCCCTGTGGATCGACCCCATCTTCCGCATGATCCAGCGGCTGGGGGACATCCCCGAGCGGGACATGTTCAACACTTTCAACATGGGCACCGGCATGGTCCTGGCCGTGGACAAGGAGGATGCGGACAAGGCTGCCGCTGCCCTCAACGGCGAGGGCATGGGCGCAGCGGTCATTGGTGAAATCGTCTCCGGCGAGGAGCGGGTCGTCCTATGCTGACCGCCCGGATTGCCGTGCTGGCCTCCGGCGGCGGCACAAATTTGCAGGCCCTCCTGGACGCCCAGGGCGGCGTACTGCAAAGCGGGGCCATCTCCCTGGTGGTCGCCGACAAGCCGGGCATCGGGGCCATCGGCCGGGCCCAGGCCGCGGGGGTTGGCTGCGCGGTCATCCCCAGGCGGGAGCCCGGCTTCGAGGAAACCGTGTTGCAGGCCCTGGCGGAGCACCGGATTGACATGGCGGTGCTGGCGGGCTTCCTGGGCATCCTCACGGCGGATTTTATCCGCCGCTTCGGGAAACCAGTCATCAACATCCACCCCTCCCTCATCCCCGCCTTCTGCGGGAAGGGGTTCTACGGCCTGAAGGTCCACCAGGCCGCCCTGGACTACGGCGTGAAAGTGACCGGGGCTACGGTCCACTATGTCAACGAGGTGCCTGACGGCGGGGAAATCCTGCTCCAACGGGCGGTGGACATCCTCCCCGGCGACACGCCGGAGGCCCTGCAGCGGCGGGTCATGGAGCAGGCCGAGTGGATTTTGCTGCCCCAGGCGGCGGAGCTTGTGGCGGCACAGATTGTGCGGGAAAAGGAGAACACGCTATGAAACAGGATATCTGCGCCCTGCTGCGGGGCAACAGCTACCCCGGCAGGGGCATCCTGCTGGGCCGCAGCGCCGACGGGAAGAACGCCGTCATTGCCTATTTTATCATGGGCCGCAGCGAGAACAGCCGCAACCGGGTCTTTGAGGCCACAGAGGACGGCATCCGCACCAGGGCCTTTGACGAGAGCAAAATGACCGACCCCTCCCTCATCATCTACCACCCCGTCCGGCGGCTGCCAAGGGGCGTGACCATTGTCACCAACGGCGACCACACCGACACCATCCGGGACGGCATGGAGGCGGGCCACTGCTACCGCCACGGCCTGCACAGCCGCACCTTCGAGCCCGACGGCCCCAACTGGACCCCCCGTATCTCCGGCGTGGTCCTGCCTGACGGCAAATATGCTTTTTCCATCCTCAAGAGCCTGGACGGGGACCCCGCCTGCTGCTGCCGGTACTTCTACGAGTACGAGACGCCCCAGGCCGGGGCCGGCCACTTCATCAGCACCTATCAGGGGGACGGCGCCCCCCTGCCCTCCTTTGCCGGGGAGCCTATCCCCGTGTCCATCGGGGCCGCCTCCCCGGAGGAGCTGTCCGCTGCGCTGTGGGACAGCCTCGATGCGGACAACAAGGTCTCCCTCTATGTCAACTACATTGACCTGGAGACCGTGACGCCCCACACCGTCATCTGCAACAAGCACGGCAGGGAGGGGGCGTAACGGTATGGGACAGAACCGAGACAGCTACATCTCCCCCCTCTCCACCCGCTATGCCAGCCGGGAGATGCAGTACCTCTTCTCCGAAAACAACAAATTCCGCACCTGGCGCAGGCTGTGGATTGCCCTGGCAAAGGCCGAGCGGCAGCTGGGCCTGCCCATCACCCAGGAGCAGATCAGCCAGCTGGAGGCCCACGAGTCGGATATCAATTATGACGTGGCCGAGGCCCGGGAGCGGCAGGTCCGCCATGACGTGATGAGCCACGTCTACGCCTACGGCCAGCAGTGCCCGGACGCAGAGGGGATCATCCACCTGGGGGCCACCTCCTGCTACGTGGGGGACAACACGGACATCCTTATCCTCCGGGACGCGTCGAAGCTGGTGCTGCGCAAGTGCGCCCAGGTGCTGCGCAACCTCGCGGCCTTTGCGGAGAAATACAAGGCCCTGCCGTGCCTGGCTTACACCCACCTCCAGCCCGCCCAGCTGACGACCGTGGGCAAGCGGGCCACGCTGTGGATGAACGAGCTGATGATGGACATGGAGAACCTGGAGTTCCAGCTGGCCGCCCTGCGCCTGCGGGGCACCAAGGGGGCTACCGGCACCCAGGCCAGCTTTCTGGAGCTGTTCGAGGGGGACGAGGCCAGGGTCAAGGAGCTGGAGCGCCTGGTGGCGGAGGGCCTGGGCTTTGAGAAGTGCGCCGCCGTCACCGGCCAGACCTACTCCCGCAAGGTGGACGCCTACTTCCTGGGCGCGCTCTCCGGTATCGCCCAGTCCGCCTGCAAGTTTGCTACCGACCTCCGCCTGCTCCAGTCCTTCGAGGAGGTGGAGGAACCCTTTGAGAAGAGCCAGATTGGCTCCTCCGCCATGCCCTACAAGCGCAACCCCATGCGCTCTGAGCGCATCTGCGCCCTGTCCCGCTACGTCATCCAGGACGCCGTCAACCCCGCCATGACCGCCGCCACCCAGTGGTTTGAGCGAACGCTGGACGACAGCGCCAACAAGCGCATCGCCGTTGCGGAGGCGTTTTTGGCGGTGGACGCCATCCTGGAGATCTATATCAATGTCACTGCCGGGCTGGTGGTCTACGAGCGGGTCGTCCGCCGCCGGGTGATGGAGAAGCTGCCCTTCATGGCCACGGAAAATATCATGATGGAGGCTGTCAAGCGCGGCGGGAACCGCCAGCAGCTCCACGAGGCCCTGCGGGAGCACTCCCAGGCCGCCGCCCGGCAGGTGAAGTTGGAGGGCGGCGCCAACGACCTCATCAGCCGCATTGAGGCCGACCCCCTCTTCCCCCTCACCCGGGAGGAGATCGACGCCCAGATGGCGCCGGAGAAGTACGTGGGCCGCGCCCCCAGCCAAGTGGCGGAATTCCTGGAAAACGAGGCCGCGCCCATGCTGGCGCGGTATCCGGACGAGGCCATGGAAACGGAACTGAACGTGTAAAAAGGAGAACGTCATGAACGAACTGGAACTGAAATATGGCTGCAACCCCAACCAGAAGCCTGCCCGCATCTTCATGCGGGACGGGGGCGACCTGCCGGTCACAGTCCTGAACGGCAAGCCGGGCTATATCAACTTTTTAGACGCGCTCAACGCCTGGCAGCTGGTCAAGGAGCTCAAGGAGGCCCTGGGGCTGCCCGCCGCCACCTCCTTCAAGCACGTCTCCCCCACCTCCGCCGCCGTGGGCCTGCCCCTGGGCAAGGCCCTCAAGCAGGCATGCTTTGTGGACGATGTGCCGGAGCTGGATGCCAGCCCCCTGGCCTGCGCCTACGCCCGGGCCCGTGGGACGGACCGGCTGTGCTCCTTCGGCGACTGGGCCGCCCTGAGCGACGTGTGCGACGAGACCACCGCCAAGCTCATCGCCCGGGAGGTCTCCGACGGCGTCATCGCCCCGGGCTACACGGACGAAGCCCTGGCAATTTTAAAGACCAAGCGCAAGGGCAATTACAACATTGTCCAGATCGACCCCGCCTATGTCCCCGCCCCCCAGGAGACCAAGGACGTCTACGGCGTCACCTTCCAGCAGGGGCGCAACGAGTGCAGGATCGGCCTGGAGCTGCTGGAGAACATCGTCACGGCCAACCGGGACCTCCCCGACAGCGCCAAGCGGGATCTGGTGGTGGCCCTCATCACCCTTAAATACACCCAGTCCAACTCCGTCTGCTACGCGGTGGACGGCCAGGCCGTCGGCGTGGGGGCGGGGCAGCAGAGCCGCATCCACTGCACCCGTCTGGCGGGCACCAAGGCGGACACCTGGCACCTGCGCCAGCATCCCAAGGCTCTCTCCCTGCCGTTTTTGCCCTCCCTGGGCCGCCCGGAGCGGGACAATGTGATTGACAGCTATATCAACGGCAACGAGGAGGATGTCTGCGCTGACGGCGTCTGGCAGCAGTATTTCTCCTGCCGCCCCGCCCCCCTCACGGCCCAGGAGATCCGGGCCTGGCTGGACAGCCGCAAGGGCGTGGCCCTGGGCAGCGACGCGTTCTTCCCCTTTGCCGACAACATCGAGCGGGCCCGGCGCAGCGGGGTGCGCTATATTGCCGAGCCCGGCGGCTCCATCCGGGACGACCTGGTCATTGCCAAATGCAACGACTACGACATGGTGATGGCCTTCACCGGCGTAAGGCTCTTCCATCATTAAGGACTCCGGGACCGGCCGTCCGGCATCAGCCGGATGGCGGTCCCTTCTGCTATCCGATCATCCACTTATGAGAGAGGTATGGACCATGAATATTCTGGTTATCGGCGGCGGCGGCCGTGAACACGCCATCATCCGCAAGCTGAAGGAGGACCCCAGGGCGGAAACCATCTACGCCCTGCCGGGCAACGGCGGCATTGCCGCCGGCGCCGTGTGCGGCGGCGTGGGCGCCTGCGACATCCCCGGCATGGTGGACTTCGCAAAGGCCCACGCCGTGGACTTCGTGGTGGTCGCGCCTGACGACCCCCTGGTGCTGGGGGCGGTGGACGCCTTTACCGCCGCCGGCTTCCCCTGCTTCGGGCCCCGGAAGGACGCCGCCGCCATCGAGGGCAGCAAGGTGTTCGCCAAGGAGCTGATGAAGAAATACCACATCCCCACCGCCGCCTACGAGGTTTTCTCCGACCTGGCGGCGGCGCTGGACTATGTGGAGCACTGCCCGCTGCCCACTGTGGTCAAGGCCGACGGCCTCGCCCTGGGCAAGGGCGTGCTGATCTGTGAGACCCGGGAGGCCGCCCGGGAGGCGGTCCGCTCCATGATGGAGGGCCGCATCTTCGGTGAGAGCGGGGCGCGGGTGGTTATTGAGGAATTCCTCACCGGGCCGGAGGTCTCCGTGCTCTCCTTCACCGACGGGGAGACGGTCGTGCCCATGGTGTCCTCCATGGACCACAAGCGGGCCTTGGACGGGGACCAGGGGCTCAATACCGGCGGCATGGGCACCGTGGCCCCCAACCCCTACTACACCCCGGAGATCGCGGCGGCGTGCATGGAGGCCATTTTCCTGCCCACCATCCAGGCTATGCGGGCCGAGGGCCGGCCCTTCCAGGGCTGCCTCTACTTCGGCCTGATGCTGACAGCGGACGGGCCCAAGGTCATTGAGTACAACTGCCGGTTTGGCGACCCAGAGACACAGGTGGTGCTGCCCCTGCTGGAGGGGAGCCTGCTGGAGATCATGCTGGCGGTGAGCGAGGGCAGGCTGGCGGACACAGCTGTGCGCTTCAGCGGGAAATCCGCCTGCTGCGTCATCCTGGCCTCCCAGGGCTACCCCCAGACGTATGAGAAGGGCTTCCCCATCTCCCTGCCGGAGACCGGGGCAGATGAGCATATCTACATCGCCGGGGCGGCGGAGAAGGACGGCCGGCTTGTCACCAGCGGCGGGCGTGTGCTGGGCGCGACAGCGGTGGCGGACACCCTGCCTGCCGCGATTGAGAGGGCCTACGCCCTGGCCGGCCGCATCCACTTCGACAACGCCTACTGCCGCCGGGACATCGGGCAGCGGGCTTTGCAGGCGATGAAGGAGGGAGCGTAAATGGTTTACCGCATTTTTGTAGAAAAACGCCCCGGCCTGTCCCCGGAGGCCGGGAACCTGCTGGGCGACCTGCGGGGGTTCCTGGGCATTGCAGGGCTGGAGGGCGTGCGTATTTTGAACCGCTACGATGTGGAGGGCATCAGCCCTGCCGTCTACGAAAAGGCCAAGCATATCGTCTTTTCCGAACCCCAGGTGGACGAGATCTGGGACGAAACCTTCCCTGAGCCCCGCTCCCTCCACTGCCTGCTGGCGGTGGAGGCCCTGCCGGGCCAGTTCGACCAGCGCGCCGACTCCTGTGCCCAGTGCATCCAGCTGATGGCCGGCGTGGAGCGGCCTTTGGTGGCCCACGCCAAGGTCTACCTGCTGGAGGGAAAACTGGACGGCGGCGGCCTGGAGAAGATCAAACACTACCTCATCAACCCCGTGGAGAGCCGGGAGGCGTCCCTGGAGAAGCCGGAGACCCTGGCCCGCTCCCACGATGCGCCGCCCATGGTGGAGACCCTCAGCGGCTTCACCGGCCTGGACCAGGCGGGGCTGGCCGCCCTGCTGGAGAAGCTGGGCCTCGCCATGGATCTGGATGATCTGGCGTTTTTGCAGGCCTACTTCCGGGATACGGAGCACCGGGACCCCACCATTACGGAGGTGCGGGTGGTGGACACCTACTGGTCCGACCACTGCCGCCACACCACCTTCTCCACCCATCTGGACAAGGTGGACATCGGGGACGCCGCCGTGGAGGCGGCCTACGGACGCTATCTCGCCGCCCGCGAGGAGGTCTACGGCCCCGAGAAGGCGGCGGCGCGGCCCCAGACCCTGATGGACATTGCCACCATCGGTACGAAGGCCCTGAAAAAGCGGGGCCTGCTCCCGGAGCTGGACGAGAGCGAGGAAATCAACGCCTGCTCCATCCATGTCCCCGCCCAGGTGGACGGCGAGCAGCAGGACTGGTTGCTCCTGTTCAAAAATGAAACCCACAACCATCCCACGGAAATTGAGCCCTTCGGCGGCGCGGCCACCTGCATCGGCGGGTGCATCCGCGACCCCCTTTCCGGCCGGGCCTATGTCCACCAGGCCATGCGTGTCACCGGCTGCGGCGACCCCCGCGCCAGCTTCTCCGACACCCTGCCCGGCAAGCTGCCCCAGCGGAAACTGGCGGTGACGGCGGCAGCGGGGTACAGCTCCTACGGCAACCAGATCGGGCTGGCCACCGGCCATGTGGCCGAGCTCTACCACCCCGGCTACATCGCCAAGCACCTGGAGTGCGGCGCGGTGGTGGGCGCAGCCCCAGCCTCGAACGTGCGCCGGGAGCGGCCCGCCCCCGGGGATGTGGTGATCCTGCTGGGTGGCCGCACCGGCCGGGACGGCATCGGCGGAGCCACCGGCTCCTCCAAAAGCCACAACCTCACCTCCCTTACCACCATGGCCAGCGAGGTGCAGAAGGGCAACGCCCCCGAGGAGCGCAAGCTGCAGCGTCTGTTCCGGGATTCCCGCGTCACGGGCATGATCAAACGCTGCAACGACTTCGGCGCGGGCGGCGTATCCGTCGCCATCGGCGAGCTGGCCGGCGGCCTGGAGATCGACCTGGACGCGGTGCGCAAGAAGTACGACGGCCTGGACGGCACCGAGCTGGCCATCTCCGAGAGCCAGGAGCGCATGGCGGTGGTGGTGGCCCCCGGGGACGCGGCTGCGCTCATCGCCGCCGCCCAGGCGGAGAACTTGGAGGCCTATCAGGTGGCCGTGGTCACAGAGTCCCCCCGCATGGTGATGAAGTGGCGGGGGCAGGCCATCGCGGATTTAAGCCGGGCGTTTCTCGACACCAACGGCGCCATCAAGCACGCCGCCGTCTCCGTGCCCCCCTATGCGGGCGGCGCTGTGGAGCGGCCCACCTCCCTGCGGGAGACCGCCGCCAGCCTGCGGTGCGCCTCCCGCAGGGGGCTGGTGGAGCGGTTTGACAGCACCATCGGCGCGGGCAGCGTGACCATGCCCTTCGGCGGCAAAACCCAGCGCACCCCGGCCCAGGCCATGGCGGCGCTGCTGCCGGTCCTGCCGGGGCAGGAGACGGAGCAAGGGAGCGTCATGGCCTACGGCTGCGACCCGGACTATTCGTCCAAAACGCCCTACTGGGGGGCCTATGACGCAGTCACCATCTCCATTGCCAAGCTGGTGGCCGCCGGCGCGGACTACCAGAGAGCTTACCTGACCTTGCAGGAGTATTTTGAGAAGCTGCGGGATGAGCCCATGCGCTGGGGCAAGCCCTTCGCAGCCCTGCTGGGGGCCCTGTCCGCCCAGCTGGACTACGGCTGCGCCGCCATCGGCGGCAAGGACTCCATGTCCGGCTCCTTCCTGGAGCTGGACGTGCCCCCCACCGTCATCTCCTTCGCCATCGCCCCCATCCGGGCCGGGGAGGTCTTGACCCCCGAGTTTAAGGAGGCCGGGCATCCGGTGTACACGTTTGCCGGGGATGGCACGGCCCAGGGCCAAAAGGCCGCCTGGGAGGCGTTCCACACGCTGGCCCAGGAGGGGAAGGTCAAGGCCGCCTGGGTGGCGGAGGACGGCCTGGCCGACGCGGTCATGAAGATGTCCTTTGGCAACCGCATCGGCTTCCAAACGGAGGATGATACCGTCAACTGGTACGCGCCCGGCTCCGCTGTGATTGTGGCGGAGCTGGCGGAGGAAGTGCCCTGCGCCAAGCGCATCGGCGTCACTGTAGCCGAACTGGTGATTACGATTTGTAATGATTCTGCGTCCATCGACGATTTGTTGTCGCTGAACGAGGCCGTCCTGGAGGAGGTCTACCCCACCCGCACCGGCGAGGCCGGCACAGCTGCGCCCATCACCTGGGACAAGGGCTGCGCCGCCGTCCTGGGGCGCGGCATCGCCAAGCCCCGGGTGGTTATCCCCGTCTTCCCCGGCACCAACTGTGAGTACGACTCCGCCCGGGCCTGCCTGCGCGCGGGGCTGGAGGCGGAGGCCGTGGTGATCCGCAATCTGACACCCGACGCCCTGGCCCAGTCCGCCCAGGCGCTGGAGCAGGCCATCCGGCGCGCCCAGGTCGTGTTCCTGCCCGGCGGCTTCTCCGGCGGCGACGAGCCAGACGGGTCCGCGAAATTTATTGTCTCCTTCCTGCGCAGCCCCCAGCTCACCGACGCCATCCGTGACCTGCTGCAAAACCGGGACGGCCTGATGCTGGGCATCTGCAACGGTTTCCAGGCCCTCGTCAAGCTGGGCCTGCTCCCCTTCGGCGATATCCGGGACACGGACGCAAGCTGCCCCACCCTGACCTACAACGCCATCGGGCGGCACCAGTCCTCCATTGTCCGCACCCGCGTCTGCTCCAACCTGTCCCCCTGGCTGCTGGAGGCCGCGCCCGGGGAGGTGTACAGCGTGCCCATCTCCCATGGTGAGGGCCGCTTCGTGGCCGCCGAGGCGCTGCTGCGCCAGCTGGCGGAGGCAGGGCAGATCGCTACCCAGTATGTGGACCCCAGCGGCGCCCCCTCCATGGACGCCGCCTACAATCCCAACGGCTCAGCCTGGGCGGTTGAGGGCATCACCTCCCCCGACGGCCGGGTGCTGGGCAAGATGGGCCACAGCGAGCGCATCGGCCCCGCCCTCTACCGGAATGTGCCCGGAAGGTATGACCTGGGCCTCTTTACCAGCGCAGCCCGGTATTTCCGCTGATCCTCTGTCCTATACTGTCATGATCCCATCATCCTGTGAAGGAGGAACCCGTCATGAGCATGATTTACACATCCGTCAGCCAGCTGATTGGACGCACGCCCCTGCTGGAGCTGGCCCGCATAGAGCGGGATGAGGGGCTGGAGGCCCGGCTCCTCGCCAAGCTGGAGTATTTCAACCCCGCCGGCAGCGTAAAGGACCGCGTCGCCTTGGAGATGATCGACGACGCGGAGCGGCGGGGCCTGCTGAAGCCCGGCTCCGTCATCATCGAGCCCACCTCCGGCAACACGGGCATCGGCCTGGCCGCCGTGGCCGCCGCCAGGGGCTACCGGACCATCATCGTCATGCCGGAGACCATGAGTGCGGAGCGGCGGCAGCTGATGGCGGCCTACGGCGCGGAGCTGGTGCTGACCGATGGGTCCAGGGGCATGGCGGGGGCCATCGCCAAGGCGGAGGAGCTGGCGGGGGAGATCCCCGGCAGCTTGATCCCCGGCCAGTTTACCAACCCCGCCAACCCCGCCGCCCACCGGGCCTCCACCGGACCGGAGATCTGGGAGGACACGGAGGGAAAGGTGGACATTTTTGTCGCCGGTGTGGGCACCGGCGGCACCATCACCGGCGTGGGCCAGTATCTCAAGGGGCGGAACCCTGCGGTCAGGATTGTTGCTGTGGAGCCCGCCGCCTCCCCCGTGCTGGGCGGGGGGGAGGCCGGGGCCCACCAGCTCCAGGGCATCGGCGCGGGGTTCGTCCCCGCCGTGCTGGACACCGCAGTCTATGACGAGATTATCCCTGTGCCGGACGGCGGCGCCTTCGCCGCTGTCCGGCAGGTGGCCCGCAGCGAGGGCGTGCTGGTGGGGATTTCCTCCGGCGCGGCGGTCTGGGCCGCCATGGAGCTGGCCAGGCGGCCGGAAAACCGGGGCAAGACCATCGTAGCCCTCCTGCCGGACTCCGGCAGCCGCTACCTGTCTACCCCGCTCTTCGCGGGGTAATCCCCCCACGGGGCTTGCCTTCGCCGCCAAACTCTGGTACACTACGCGGAGAAGCGGCAGCCATCCTTTTCTTTGTGAACAAAGAAAAGGATCAAAAGAAACACGCTATCCTGTGTAATTTTGAGATTCCTCCGCAGAATATGGTGTAATATTTTCTTTTTGATCCATTCCCTTTTGCAAAAGGAAACATGGCCGCTGCAACGGAACGAAGGAGGTGCAAGCTATGGCGGAACAGCAAGAGCACAGCCATGCCTATATGCATGAGCACGGCATCCCCCATGAACACAGCCACGGACACACCCACAGCCACACCCAGACGCGGGCGGTGGTCAACCGCCTGGCCCGCGCCATCGGGCACCTGGAGCGGGTGAAGGCCATGGTGGAGGAGGGCAGGGACTGCTCAGAGGTCCTCATCCAGCTGGCGGCAGTCCGCAGCGCGATCAACAACACGGGCAAGGTCATCCTCAAGGACCATCTGGAGCACTGCATCACGGATGCGGTGGAGCACCGCGACCGCGCCACCATTGACGAGCTCAACCGTGCCATTGAGCAATTTGTCAAGTAACCCCACCTGCGGGCGGGCCAGCCGGGCCGCCCCTCCGGCGGTGTGCCGCCGGAGGGGTGGTATTTTATGCAAAATAGTGCGCAGAAGCGCCGGTTTTCCCGCTTTTTTCCCCAAACCGGCATTTTGTGCCTGGGATACCGGCGCGGCCCCGGGTTTCTTTGGGCATTCCGCTGAATTTTCAGGCCAGCCTGGAAAAACGCCCAAAATGACCCCCATGGGGGGATTTTACACTTGCTTTTTCCGCGGCATTTTGTTAAGATAGCAACGATGTAGTATTGTGAAAAATGTGACAATACGAAGAGCATGACCTGATAACATCTGGAGAGAAAGGAGAAACGAGAGCACGTCACCGTGCTTTCCACATTCCGACTATGAAACTGATCACTGTCGAGCAAATGGAAGCCGCCACCGAACGGCT
>JAAWKB010000124.1 GCA_022797115.1 Oscillospiraceae bacterium | reverse complement strand
GTAAATGCTGCGGTGTGGTGGCCTAGGTTTTCCTGCACCGTTTTGATGTCATCCCCGCTTTGGAGGGCTGCAACGGCGTAGCTATGCCCTTATGGCATAATAAGGACTTTTGCCGTATACGTCCTAATCTGTCTGCTGTCGTTTGTATCCAGCCTGTACCCTTTGTGGCGCAACGGTTTTCCTCCTGGTATGCCCTATCATGTCGGCTGGTGTCGTATCACCTAAAGGGAAAAAATAAGGGAAAACGGGAAATCCGAAATCTCACCTACTTCTCAACCAATTGCTCCACAATTTTCTCCAGTTCATTAATCTTGGCCTGTTGCTCGTCGGTACGGATGGAATCGAGACAGACCCGGCAGCCATATAGGATGGCCTGCCCCGCCTTTGCCCCGATCTCACCATTGAGCAGCATATTGGCGATCCGGTTGGCGGATTTCCGGATATCCCTTGGTGTGGAGAGGTTTAATCTTCTTCTAGCCACAGCCTCACCCCATATCGTCGATGATGACCGGCACGTCCTGACTGTTTGGGTATTCATCCGCAATGGCGCGGATATATGCTACAGCAGCCTCCAGAGTGGTATAGGCGGCCTGTTTGATGGATGGGATATGTCCGGGCACTCCATCGGACAAATGCGCTTGGGCAGTCCAGGAATTGCCGCTGCGCTCAATGATTGCCACAGTCAGCTCCTGGCCACCACGTGCCGCCTCCTTAGCTTTGAGAATCAGCCTGTCAATTTTGTTCATTATATCACTTCCTTATGCAGTGAGGGCGCACGGGCCGAAACCCGCACGCCCTCTTTGTTGTTAGGCCCCAGTATCAGCGGAACCGCTGACCGGCTGGGCCTGGTAATAAATCGCCTTGACCTTGTTGTCCAGGACAAAGGCATCATAGCAGATACGGCCCTCCACCAGAGAACCAGAGATGCCGGGCGGGTTTTCGTGGATGGTGTAGTCCTCCAGCTTCACAGGGGCTACGGTGGCGCAGGGGTGGGCTGCCATGAAGCCAAACCCGGCAGGCAGGCGGACGGCGGGGATTTTCTGCACAGTCATGCCGTCCAGGATGCCGATCACGCCCTTCAGGCGCAGCTCATTGCCCACGTCAGATTCCATAGCAATATCCTTGCATTTCTTCATCAGGGCATAGGTAGCGGGTGTAACCACCAGCACCCGGCCTGCCTCCGGGACTTCCGAATCATCCAGGGCTTGGGAGGCCGCAAGGATTTCCTGGTAGATGTTGGAGGCGGTCAGGGCTTTGGCTGCGGGCTTGTGTCCTGCTTTCTCACACATCTCACTGTAGACGTAGGTATCCACCTCGGGGATCACAACCTCGCGGTTCTGCCGGGCCAGGGCGGACGCTGCCTGGAGCTGGCGGGCTGTCTCGTCCGTGTCCAGCTTGTCAATGGCAAAGGTGAAGCTGCGATCTTTCCTCAGCGTAAATTCCTCTGTGGTGGCATCCAGGGCGGCGACAGCTCCGTACCGGCTCCAATTGCCCTCTGCGGGGCCCTTACGGCCATAGTCGTTCATGGTGCTGGTGCTGATCTTGTAGACCTTCACCGTGTGGGCCCCGGTCCAGTTGAAATCCTGGTTGGTCAGTAGGCTTTTCTTGCTCTCTGTGGAAAACTGCTCATCCGTGTAGGGCTGAAATTTGGTTGCCAGATCAATAGGCATGTTCAATCACTCCTAAAAATTAGAATTTAGGCCTGAAAGCTGCCGCAAGGGAATCGCGAAGTCCCGGCGGGGGCATCTGTGTGCCAGTCCCAGCGGAATAGGGCGGCGGGGTCTCAACGGGCCGGGTAATGGCCGGGAACTTGGACACCATGACACCCACAGCGGCTTTGAATTTCTCTACATCGCCGGTATCCAGCACATCCAGAAGGGCGGCGGGATACTTCTTACTGTCCAGGTAGTCCCGGCAGTCCAGCCGGGCCTCACGGGCTTTCAATGCCAGTTCTCGTTCGTCCTCCTGGCTGGGCGCTGCCGCCCGGTCGGCGCGGTCACGGGCCAGCCGGTCAGAGACGATCCGGTTTACTTCGTCTTGGGTGAAAAGCTTACCGCCTGCCCCCTTTGCGCCGGGGTCAGCTTTGGCGGCCTCCAGATCACGGGCGTTCTCCTGCATGATAGCGTCAATTACCACATCCGGCAGGGGCTGGCCGTTTACCTGGAAATTTTTCAGGAATTCTTTCTTCATGTTGTCCTCCATTTAACGCCGTGAGTTCGGCTGAATTGATTCCCTTGGGGTAAGGCGGCGGGGGAAGGAATGGCCCCACCGCCTACCCCGAAAAGGAGTGAAGAAAACAGGCGCGGGAAACGATCATCAAACCGTTTTCCCGCGCCTGCTGTTGCAGACATTACCCTATAGGGTGGTACTCTCCCGCGCCTATTTTCAAAACAATTGTACCATATAGGGGTGAATCTGTCAACCCCTTTTCCTTGCGCCGCAAGGCTTTCCGGGCCATGAACGGTCGCAAAAACTGCCTGTTTCGCCGCTGCGGCGTACTACTGCGGGCGTTTGGTTGTCATGTAAATGCTGATCTGCGGCGGATGGGTGTTGGCCCTGCGTACCTTCACGTCCGGTAACAGCAGCCGGGCGAAGCTGAGAAGCCTATCCGCAAGGACTGCCTCTGATGGTATGTAAGAGATGGTAATTTTCATCGGTCCACCTGCCGTCTCTCCGCAATAGCTGCCAGAGTGTCATACACGGCCTTTGGGTCTTGGCAGCTATTCAGCAGCGCATGGAATTTCTCATTGTTAGACTGATTCTCCGGCTTTGGGAGTGGGGCTGGCCGCTCTGCCGCCCTATGGGCCGTAAGCGCAGCTGCCAGTGTGTCCGCCACCCGCCCCGGGTGTTTGCAGGCTGCGATTATCCGGGCCAACCGCAGCAGATTCGGCTTGTCGGCGTAATGTTCCGGCGTGTAATTCATCCCTGCACCTCCCGATAAATGTAAATATATTTGATAAACCTGTAAATCCGGTACAAATTGTTTTCTCCGGAAATCTTCTCCAGCATGGAGGCGATACGCTGCCGGGTGTCCATCTCGTTCATTTGACAAATCCTCCGTTTTCGGTTATGATAGAGGCGGAAACTGTCTTGCAAGACGTATCCGCTTTGCCCTCACCAGCGTTAGCAGCACTGGCGGGGGCCTTTGTTTTGTTCAGCAGCTCCGTGATTTTGGAATCCACCGCCCGCCTATCCTCTGGTGGGAGGCTGGCGTACAGGCTGCCGATGCAGTCGCAGCTCTCGCCGCTATCCAGGTGCGCCCCGCAGTAGGGACAGGTCTTGTAATAGCTCATTGCATATCACCTCCTGCCGGTGCGTTGTGGATTGCGATAACGTTGAAGCCCAGTTCCAGGGCAGTAGTCAAGAAGCAGCCTCCCTCCAGCTGGTCTTGGTATCTGTCTGGGCATTCCTGCTCGCACGGCAGGTTGTCCAGAGGGCAAATAATCTGTTGCATAATTCTTCTCCTTTCGCTCTTGCTTTTCCACAGGGGTTGAGGCTGGTTGAGCCTGAAAACAAAACTCCCTATAGAGAAAGCACTTTTCAAAAGTGTGAATCAATAGTTAAACGAAGAAAAAAGATGACAAATGATGCAGTAAGGATGAGAATGACTTTGTGGAAGAAAAACTCATCGAACTATACTG
>JAAWKB010000123.1 GCA_022797115.1 Oscillospiraceae bacterium | reverse complement strand
CGCCGCGTCATCCCGTGGACCTCGTACCCCTTCTCCAGCAGCAGCTCCGCCAGGTACGACCCGTCCTGCCCCGTGATCCCTGTTATCAACGCTTTCTTCATGTATACATGCTCCTTATCTGTTGTTTAAAGAAAATTGCACAGGCTCCTGTATCTAATGTTTTAAGTTCTTTTTGATTCTTTTTCTTTCAAGAAAAAGAATGTTTCCCTCATAAATACTCCCGCCTGTTGCAGATCTTGAGGTTTTCCAGCACCTTCTTGATGTCGCCGGCGTGGGCCTTCTCGCAGATGAGCAGCGCGTCCTCCGAGTCCACCACGATCATGTCCTCCAGGCCCACGGCTGCGATCAGCTTCCCGCCGCCCTGGATAATGGTGTCCCGGGTGTCCACCGTCACCACGTTCCCCTCTACCACATTCCCCAGCTCGTTGCTCCGCTTGATCCGGCTGACCGCCAGCCACGACCCCACGTCGTCCCAGCCGAACGCCCCGCTGAGGATGTAGATGTCCTGCGCCTTCTCCATCACGCCATAGTCGATGGACTCCGCGCGGAACCCCTGGAACTCCCGCTCCAATACCTGCTCCTCCATCGGCGTGCCAATGGCCTCCCTGATTTTGCACAAGCCGGCGTAGGTTTCCGGCAGATGGGCCTGTAAATTGTCCAGGATGGTGGAGGTTTTCCAGATGAACATCCCGCTGTTCCACAGGTACTGCTCCGAGGCCAGATACGCCTTCGCCGTCTCCAGGTCCGGCTTTTCCACGAACCGTTCCACCGCAAACGCACGGCCCAACGTCTGCTCCGGCTGGAATTTGATATACCCGTACCCTGTCTCCGGGCAGTCCGGCGCGATCCCCAGCGTCACCAGGTTCCCGCCCTGCTCCGCCACCTCACATGCGTCCGTGAGGGTGTTCAGAAACAGGGAGGTATATTTAATGAGATGGTCCGACGGCAGCACCATCATCACCGCGTCGCCATACTTCTTCGCGATATGGACTGCCCCCAGCCCGATGCACGGCGCGGTGTTCTTCCCCACCGGCTCGCACAGGATATTCCCCTCCGGCAGCTCCGGCAGCTGGGCCCGCACCAGCTCGCGGTACCCCCGGTTGGTCACAATGAAGATATCCTCCATAGCCACCAGCGGCAGAATGCGCTCCACTGTCAGCTGGAGCATGGTCTTCTTGTCGTCAGTCAGCGACAGGAACTGCTTGGGCAGGCTCTGCCGGCTCCGCGGCCAGAACCGCTCCCCGCGGCCTCCTGCCATGATTAACGCTGTCTTTTTCATCGCCTTTCCCTCTTTCTATCTCCCCAGCTCCCTGCACAGCGACATCAGCCGCTCCGCAGAGGACTCCCAGGTATATTTCTTTGCCCGTATCCGTCCATTTTCTGTCAATTGCCTGGCATATGCCCCATCGGACAGCACGCGCCAGATTCCCGCCGCAATGCCCTCCACCTCCAGCGGGTCCACCAGCTCCGCGGCCCCACCCGCCACCTCCGGCAGCGACGCCGCGTTGGCGCACACCACCGGGCAGCCATGCGCCATCGCCTCCAGCGGCGGGATGCCGAACCCCTCGTACAGCGATGGGAAGACGAAAACCTCCGCGTTCTGGTACAGCGTGTTCTTCTCCCCATCGGAGACATAGCCGGTAAACACCACGTCGTCTCTATGCCGGAGCTCCCTGACGGTCTGGAATATCCCCTCATCCCGCCAGCCCCGGCCCCCCGCCAGCACCAGCTGGTGGCGGATGCCGCGCTTCTCTTTTAACAGCTCAAAGGCCCGCAGCAGGCGGGCGAGGTTCTTCCGCGGCTCGATTGTCCCCACATACAGCAGATAGGGCCCCTTTATCCCCCATTTCTGCCTGCATCCGTCAAAATCCGCCATCGCCCCTGACAGCGACGGCGCCGGGCTCACCACCGCGATCTTCTCCTCTGGCACGCCCAGCAGCTCCGCAATCTCCCCCTTGGAAAATTCCGAGATCGTCAGCACACGGCTGCTCCGCTCTACGCTGTACCGGATGCCTTGTTTGATCCGCTTTAAATTCCGGGCATCCATTGTCTCTGAAAACTGAAGATACGTCAGATCATGGACTGCCGTCATGACGTCCCCCTTGATCCGCGGCGGGACAATGTAATTGAAAAAGATGGTCAGGTCTGCTTTACCTGGGAAAAGGCTGTCGTAGGACACAGGCACGATATCCCATATGCGCCGGTACACGCCGTAGGGGAACATCCGGCTCTCTCGGATGGGTATGGCAACCTCCTTCAGGGCCTCCGTATTGTCGTTCCGCCCGGCAAAATTGAAGAGATTGCCGCAAAACTCCAGCCCGTTTTCACTTCTCAGGCGTTTTGCCAGCTCGTAGGTGTACACCCCGATGCCGGACCGCCTCCCGCAGCACGGCTGCAGCTCCAATGCTACCTTCATCTTCTCCGCCTATCTATTATCGTTTCTATCATTTCGTCCAGGCGCTCCGCTGACGCCTGCCAGGAGAACCGCTGAACATTCGCCAGCCCCTTCTGCACCAGCTGCTGCGCAATCTCCGGATTGTCCAACACATGCCGCATCCCTGCGCAGATCCCCTCCGTATCATAGGGGTCCACGTACACAGCCCCCTCGCCCCCTACCTCCGGCAAGGAGCTGCCATTGCTGGTCAAGACCGGCGTCCCGCACGCCTGCGCCTCCAGCACCGGGATGCCGAACCCCTCGTACAGCGTCGGGAACGCGAACAGCTCCGCCGCGGAGTACAGCGCGGGCATATCCCCGTCCGGCACGTAGCCGGTGAAGTGGATGTCTCTGCTATGCCGGATCCCCCGCAGGGCTGCCGCCCTGTCAAATTTCCACCCCTGCTCCCCTGCGATCACCAGATGGTGGATGAGCCCCTCCCCTTTTGCCCGGTCAAAGGCGCGGATCAGCCGCTCCAGGTTCTTGCGCGGGTTGAAATTCCCCACAAACAGCACAAAACGCTCCGGCAGGCGGTATTTCTTCCGCAGCCCCACCAGGGCCGCCGGGTCTGCCACCGGCCGCATCTCCGATGAACATGCGCAGGGCACCACCGCGATCTTTTCCGGCGGGATGTGCAGGATGTCCACCATCTCCCTCTTTGTAAACTCTGAAACGGCCAGGAACCGGTCCGCACACCGGCACACATACCGGTATTGCAGCCGCCACCATACCACGCGGCTGAGCTGGTAGGCCTCCTTCAGCCGGTACACCGCCAGGTCTGTCACCAAGGGGATCAATATGCAATTTGGAGGCAAGATAAGGGGCGCTTTGGAGTCAGTTGCCAGCAGCACTGCATCCTTACAGTAGCGCCGCCCCAGCTGGAACGTCTGGAAAAACATACGGCCCAGGCCCTGCCCATGGCTCCAGGGCACGCGGACTACCTCCGCCCCCGGCCCCGCCGGAAAATCCGGTCCATCCGCGGGCAGGACGATCCGGCACCGCCTCCTGGCCAGCCCGCTGTATGCACCGAACAGCTCCCGCAGCATAATGCCGATCCCCGAGCTGTTCTTCTTATATTGCAGCGCATTGATAACGACATCCATTACGCCTCTGTCCATCCGATCTCCAGCTGCTCCTGCTCCAGCAGACGGTTGTGGGCCTGCTCCACCAGCAGCGCAATATTGTCCTCGATCCCCGCCCGGGTGCTCTGGTACAGCCGC
>JAAWKB010000016.1 GCA_022797115.1 Oscillospiraceae bacterium | reverse complement strand
GTACTCCTTCTGCCGCCCTGGTACTTGAAGAACTCCGGCTACCGCCCTGTTAAAAAGAGACTGCCCTGCAAGGGGCACACGCTCCATTGGGGGCACTGGGGGTTATGGAGCGGGGCCCTGCGAGGGGTGCGCCCGCCGGGCGCAAGGGAGATTCCTTCTATTGGGATGGCTTCGGGGGCTACGCGCCCCCATACCCCGCGGTTACTTTTTATACGGATAAAAAGTAACCAAAAAGCCGCTGGGGTTCCCCCAGGCCCCCTTTACGAGGGTTTTTCGTACATTGGGCGGTGGCTTGCGGGATTGGGCGCCACTGAATAGCCGGTACTCCTTCTGCCGCCCTGGTACTTGAAGAACTCCGGCTACCGCCCTGTTAAAAAGAGACTGCCCCGCAAGGGGCACACGCTCTATTGGGGGCACTGGGGTTTATGGGGCGGGCACTGCCGCAAGGGGCACACGCACTGTGGGGATGCTGGGAAGTTCGATAACATCCGTAACACACCGCACCGAATCCGCACCAAATCGGAACACAATCTAACAAATCAGCAGCCAATTGGTTCACAAACAGCACCCAAAGGGGGCAGTCCCAATGAAGACGCGCCAACGATTCGCCCGGCATCGGCCCAGGGAACCCGCGCGGGACAGGCAGTCCTGCGAATCGTAGCGTAACAAAATACCCCCGTCATAAAACAAGGGGTCTGGACCATGGGTCCAGCGACTTTTTGCTACTTTTTCCTCGCGGAAAAAGTAGGCCCGCCCCGGCAGGGGCAAAAGGAGGGAAAAGAAATTAGTTCCCCTTCCCCGGAGAAGCCCGAAACTACCCCAAAAGATTATACATTATAAATATCAGCCCGTGGGTTACAGTCCTGTAACAAAGGTCTTTCATTACATTATATATATGCCTATGGCCCCAGGGCGGCAAAAGTTGACCCGCCGGGGGCAACTACAGGCGGGAGTTCCCGGCGGAGGGCGGGATTTTTGAAAAATACAGGCCGGGTATCCGCATACCCGTCAACTTCCCCCCTCCCGCCGCCCCCATGTGAAGGACGGTGATTGCAAATGGAGCTGGATCGGGAAAAAATCCTGGATGCGCTGGGCGCGGTCGCCCTCTCCAGGCCCAACGACGCGGTCGCCCTGGCCCTATCGCCAGGGGGTAAACCCGTGGACACGCTGGACCTGTGGGGCGTGAGCGAATTCAAGGTCAGCGGCAATGGCGGCGTGGAGGTCAAATTCGCGGACCGTGTGAAGGCGATCTCCCTGCTGCTGGAGTGTGCCGGGGGCGGCGAGGACGGTATGGCGGCCCTGCTGTCTGCTTTGGAGGCGGGCGAGGGTTGAAAATCAAGCGTTTCTCCCCCAAGCAGCGGCGGATCATGGGCTGGTGGGGCCCCAAATCCGCAGACAGGCACCATGACGCCATTATCTGCGACGGGGCCGTGCGCAGCGGCAAAACGCTGTGTATGGGCCTGAGCTTCGTGTGCTGGGCTATGGCCTCCTTCCAGGGCCAGCAGTTCGCGTTCTGCGGGAAAAGCGTGGTCTCCCTGCGGCGCAACCTCTTACAGGAGCTGCTGCCCGTGCTGCGGGAGACCGGTTTCCAATGCAGGGAAAAACGCAGCGAAAACCTGCTGACCGTGGGCCGGGGCGGCCGGGAAAACCGGTTCTACCTCATGGGCGGCAAGGACGAGGGCAGCGCCGCCTTTATCCAGGGCGTCACCCTGGCGGGCGTGCTGCTCGACGAGGTGGCCCTCATGCCCCGCTCCTTTGTGGAGCAGGCCATCGCACGGTGCAGCGTCACCGGCTCCAGGCTGTGGTTCAACTGCAACCCTGAGGGCCCCCAGCACTGGTTTTACCGGGAGTGGATTTTGAAAAGCGGGGAGCGCAACGCCCTCTACCTCCACTTTACCATGGAGGACAACCCCTCCCTATCCCCCCGCATCCGGCAACGCTACCGCTCCAGCTACAGCGGCGCGTTCTACCGGCGGTTCATTTTGGGGGAATGGACCGCCGCCAAGGGGCTGGTTTACGACTTCTTCGACCCGGCGCGGGACGCGCGGCCCGTGCCCGAGGGCGAGCTGGAGGAGTACGTCATCTCCGTGGACTACGGCACCGCCAATCCCTGTTCCTTCGGGCTCTGGGGCCTGCGGGAGGGCGTGTGGTACAGGGTGAAGGAATATTATTACGCTTCCAGAAGTACCGGCGTCCAACTGACAGACCTGGAATACACGGCGCAGCTGGGCAAGCTGGCGGGCGGGCACAAGCTGCGCTGCGTGGTGGCGGACCCCTCCGCCGCCAGCTTTATCACCTCCCTGCGCCAGGCGGGCTACCGCGTGGTCAAGGCCAACAACGACGTGCTCTCCGGCATCCGCATCACCGCCGATCTGTTGAAAAGAGGGCGGATTGTGATCTGCGAAGGCTGCGAGGACTGTCTGCGGGAGATCGCGCTGTACCGCTGGAGCGAGGAGCCCGCCGGGCGGGACGCCCCCCACAAGGATAACGACCACGCTATGGACGATATGCGCTACTTTGCCGCCACCGTGGCGGAGGCCGCGTCCAGCGAGGGGGTGTTCTGCTCGGTGGTTCGGAAGAGGAGTTAAGTCATGGGGTTTTTCAGAAAAAAGAAGGAGGCGGGGGTGGCGGCCACCCCCCAGATCAAACGGGGGGACGCCCACCCCTTCGCCATGCTGGGCAGCTATGTGCCCCTCCGGCAGGGCGAGGCCCGGCTCTACCGCGCCATCCGGGAGGCCGTGCCCCTGGTGGACGCATGTATCTACAAAATCATCCGGCTATGCGGCGGCGTGACGGCGGAATGCAGCCACCCCGGGGCCAGCCGGGAGCTGAAGCAGTTTTTAGAGCAGGTGGACGTGGGACGGGGCCAGCGGGGCATCAACGCATTTCTGGACCAGTACCTGGATTCCATGCTGGTGTTCGGCCAGGCGGTGGGCGAGATCGTGCCCACCGCAGACAACCGGGAGATTGCCGCCCTGCTGTGCGGCCGGGCGGAGGATATCCAGATCCGGGAGGGCGAGGGGCCTCTGGACTTCGCGCTGTGCGCGGCGGACCAATTCGGCCAGGTTGAGCCCCTCCCCCGGCAGGAGCTGCTGCTGTTCACGCCCTTCAACCCGGAGGCCTACGCGCCCTACGGCGTGTCCCTGCTGCGGTCTATGCCGTTCCTCACAGAGCTGCTGAGCAAGATCTACTACGCCATCGGCGTGAACTGGGAGCGGATGGGCAACGTGCGATTTGCCGTGGTCTACCGGCCGGGGAGCGGCGAGTGGGAGCGGGGCATGGCCCAGGAGCGCAGCCAACAGCTGGCCAGCGAGTGGAGCCGCGCCATGGAGAGCACCCGCAGCGGCAGCGTGCGGGACTTCGTGGCCGTGGGCGACGTGGACATTAAGGTCATCGGGGCGGACAACCAGATCCTCGACAGCACCGTCCCCATCCGGCAGATTTTGGAGCAGCTGGTGAGCAAGACGGGCATCCCACCCTTTATGCTGGGGCTGAGCTGGTCGAGCACCGAGCGCATGAGTACACAGCAGGCGGACCTGCTGACCACGGAGATGACCGCCATCCGGCGGTCCCTGACGCCGGCGGTGGAGAAGATCTGCCGGATGTGGCTGCGGATGCACGGGTACGGCTGCGAGTGCCGGGTGATATGGGACGACATCAATTTGCAGGACCTGCTGGAGGAGGCCAAGGCCGGCTGGTACCGGGAGCAGACAAGGAAACTGGCATTGGAAAATGACGAGCTGGAGCGGCGGGCCGGACGGACTCCGGAGCCCCCGCTGGGACAAGAGGATTTTTAAGAAGGGGGCTGAGCTTTTGGATGTGAGGAAGGAGCTGGGCGGCGTGGCCCGGCACAGGGTGGACCGGGAGGACATGATCCTCATCAACAGGCTGGCAAAGACGGAGCTGACACCCGAGCAGGTGTACACGTTCTCCATCCGCCTGTGCGACAACGAGATCGACAGGGACTGGGAACGCTTCGACGAGGACGCCCTGCACGCCCTGAGCGGGCTGTTCGTGGGGAAAAGCGGCATCTTTGACCACAACTGGTCCGCCGAGGGGCAGACCGCCAGGCTCTACCGGACCGAGGTGTGCCGGGAGGACGGCGCCACCGCCGCAGGCGACGGCTGCCGCTATCTGAAGGGATACGCCTACATGCTGCGCAGCGAGAAAAACAGCGGGCTGATCGAGGAGATCGAGGCGGGGATCAAGAAGGAGGTCAGCGTAGGATGCAGCGTGACGGGCCGGGTATGCTCTATCTGCGGGGAGGACCGCTGCGGCCACCAGGGCGGCAGGCTGTACGACGGGAAGCTGTGCTACTTCACCCTGCGGGAGCCCACGGACGCCTATGAGTGGAGCTTCGTGGCGGTGCCGGCCCAGCGGAAGGCCGGCGTGCTCAAGGCATTCGCGGGGGGCTCCGAACTGAAACGGCTGGCCGCCGGCCGCCCCAGCTGCCTGCGGGAGCTGGAACGGCTGGAGCAGGAGGCCGCGCTGGGCCGGTCCTACATCAGCGGCCTGCGCCGGGAGCTGGTCAGGCTGGCGGGGCTGACGGACGAGTCGCTGGACCTGAAAATCTTCACCAAGGCCGCAGACCGCATGGAGGAAGACGAGCTGCTGGAGCTGACGCGGATCTACCAGCGGCGGATGGATGAGAAGTATCCCCCCATCCCCCAGCTGCGCCCCAGGGCCAAGGCGGAGTGCGCCGGTGAGGACGGCGCGTTCCTCATTTAGATGTTAGAGAGGTATTTTCATATGAGCGTTTCTTTTGAGGGCGTGGGCCAGGTCTGCGCCACCTTCCTGGGCGGCGGGCTCCAGGAGGGGCAGGTCGTCAAGGTGACGGAGCCGGGCACGGTGGGGCCCTGCGGCGCAGGCGACGGCTTCTGTGGTACGGCGCTGTGCTGCAAGGACGACGCGTGTACGGTACAGGTGGCGGGCTTCGTGACGGTGGGCTACACCGGTACGCCCCCCGCTGTTGGGTACGCGTCGCTGTGCGCCGACGGCACGGGCGGCGTCAAGGTGTCGGCAGGCGGCAGAAGCCGCCTGGTGGCCGACGTGGACAAGACGGCCAAGGCCGTGACAATTTTGCTGTAGGAGGCGGTTCGGATGGCGTATTACTATGACAATCTGCGGCTGGACAAGGGGATGTACGGCGAGAGCGGCAAGTCCTTTACCCAGGTACTGGAGGCGGCGGACCCCAGCGAGAGCTACCGGGGCACCCCCTTGGAGGGGATGGACGCTTTCCAGCGCCAGCTCAAACGGTTTGATATCCATGTGAAGGGCAGCCGGTCCGACATGGTGGAGAAGTTCTTCCGGACTACGGAGTCCGCAGTGCTGTTCCCGGAGTTCGTCTCCCGGGTGGTCCGGCAGGGCATGGAGGAGGACAATGTGCTGCCCTCCATCACCGCCACCACCACCCAATTTGACGGCATGGACTACCGGTCCATCTCATCCGTACCCAGCGAGGAGGAAAAGAGCCTGAAGCGGGTGGAGGAGGGCGCGCAGCTGCCCCAGACCTCCGTGCGCACCCAGAGCAACCTGGTCAAGCTCCACAAGCGGGGGCGGATGCTGGTGGCCTCCTATGAGGCTATCCGTTTCCAGCGGCTGGACCTCTTCTCCATCACTTTGCGCCAGATCGGCAGCCACATCGCCCGGATGCACCTGGAGGACGCAATCCGCGTCATCATCCACGGCGACGGCAACAACAACCCCGCCGCCGCCTTCGCCGTGGGCACGGCCCCCATCGGCGGCACCGCGGGAAAGCTGACGTACACGGCCCTGCTGGACTTCTGGTCCCAGTTTGATCCGTACACCATGAACACCATCCTGGTGCCCAACGCGGTGATGCTGGATATGCTGAAAATGAGCGAGTTCCAGAACCCCTTGACCGGGCTCAACTTCCAGGGCACTGGCGCTCTCTCCTCCCCCCTGGGCGCTACCCTGCTGCGCACCAGCGCCATGCCCGCCGGGCAGCTGATCGGCCTGGACCGCAACTACGCGCTGGAGATGGTCAGCGCGGGGGATGTGGCCGTAGAGTACGACAAGCTCATTGACCGGCAGGTGGAGCGGGCCGCTATCACCAGTATCTCCGGCTTCGCCAAGCTGTACACAGAGGCTGGGAAGCTGCTGTCTATCTGAGCGGGAGGGGTTTGGCGTGCATGAGAAGATTTTGAAGCTGGCCGCCTCCATCTCCCAGGCGGAGGCGGATGAGGGGCCCATGCTGGCGGCGCTCTGCACCGCCGCCGAGGAGAGCGTCACCCGCAGGCTCCGGGAGGGGCAGACGCCGGAGGACTGCGGCGAGACGTTCTACTGCGCCGCCGCACTGCTGGCGGCAGCGGGGATGCTGACGTGCCGGGACACCGGGGACGGCGTGGAGCAGTTTACCGCCGGGGACGTGAGTATGCGCCTGGGACAGAGCAGCGGCGCGTGCGAGAGCGCCGCCGCACTGCGCCGGCAGGCCGAGCGCATGATGGCCCCCTTCTGGGCGGACGACCAGTTCGCCTTTACGGGGGTGCGGGGATGATGGCCCGGCGGCTGGAGCGGCTGATGGCCCGGCACGGTCAGAGCATCTGCCTGACACGCCGGGATGGGGGCCAGACGGCGGTGGTCAAGGCGTTTTTACAGCCCACGCTGGCAAAACGGGAGGCCCCGCCTGTCACAGCCACCCCCCTGGGCGCGGCCAGCAGCCAACGGTGGCTATACATCGGAAACGGCAGGCAGGAGATCGCCCCTGGGGACCGGGCGGAGTGGAATGGGCTGCGGCTGGCGGTCCAGGAGGCCCGGCCCGTTTGCTGGGCTGATGAAACCGTGTACTACTGGGCTATCCTGCGCCGGGAAAAGGAGGCGGCAGGATGAGCGGGCTGGAACAAGTGAAACGGGCCATTGTGGAGGCTCTGGAGGCGGAGGGCACCGCCGCCCTGGCGGCCTTCCCGCCGGAGTGGGCCCGGCGGTACAGCGGCCCCGTGATCGCGGTGGGCCTGCGCACCGGCGAGAGCCGGGGCGGCGCGGTGGGCAGCTACCTGGGGGAGCGGGTGGACCCGGAAACCCAGGCCAGCCAGGAGGTCTATGGGATGCGCCTGGAGCTGACGCTGTCGATGGACATCTACGCCCCGCCCGGGGAGGGCGCGGCCGGGTGCGACAGCGCCCTGGAGGGGCTGCACCGGGCTGTGCTCCACGGCCTCCCTTCCGGCCTGCGGCCCGTCGAGCTGAGGTGGGATGAGATGGGCTGGGATCAGGAGACGGAGATGTTCCTGCGGCGGGGCAGCCTCTCTTGCAGCGCGTTCTTCACCGCCAGCCGCTCCGACGACGGGCTCCCGCTGACGGACTTTATTTTGAAAGGTTTGGTGACTAAATGAAAAGTATCATCCACGAGCGGCCGGGCGTCTACTCCTCCTACGACGCATCCACCGCCATCTGGAGCGGCCGGGCCGCACGGGTTATTGGCGCAGCGGCCAAAAGCGTCCGGGGGACGGCGAATACCCCCGTTACCCTCACCAGCTATGAGGCCGGTGTGAATGAATTCGGGGAGGATGCCCCGGGCAGCCCCGGCATGTCCACCATGCTGCGCCTGCTGTTTTTGGGCGGCGCATCTACGGTGGTCGCCGTGGCTGTAAAAGATGCGGATTACACCGCCGCCTTCACCGCCTTGCAGGCGGCGGAGGATGTGCGGGTAGTGGTCTGCGACAGCGGCGAGCTGCCCGTACACCAGGCCCTGCGCACCAGCGTGGAGGCCGCCTCCGCCGCCCGGCGGGAGCGGATCGCTGTGGTGGGTATGAGCGACGCCCGGCCGGCGGCGCTGACGGCCAGGGCAAAGGCCCTCAACAGCGAGCGCATGGTGCTGGTGGGCCCCGACGGGCTGGACAGCAGCGGCAAAGCCCTGCCGGGCATGTTCGCGGCGGCGGCCGTGGCGGCGGCTGTAGCCGTCAACCGGGACCCCGCCGCCCCCTTGAACGGGACGGAGCTGCGGGGGTTGGGCGGCGTGAGCGAGCTGTACGGCGACAACGAAATCGATCTGCTGGTCCAGGGCGGCGTGACCCCCCTGGAGGCCGTGGGCGGCGTGGTCTCCCCTGTCCGGGGCATCACCACCCGCACCTCCACCGGCGGCGCGCCCGACATCACCTGGCGGGAGCTGACCACCATCCTGATCGTGGACGATGTGATCCCTTCCATCCGCCAGAGCCTGCGCAGCAAGTTCAGCAAAACCAAAAATACCGCGCAGACCCGGGGCGCTGTCCGCGCCCAGGTCATCGTGGAGCTGGAGAGCAAGCTGCGCGCAGAGATCATCGACAGCTATGGCGAGGTGACGGTATCCGTCTACGACGAGGACCCGACGGTGTGCCTGGTGGAGTTCAGCTTCGCCGTCGCCCACGGGCTCAACCAGATCTACCTCACCGCCCATATCACAATTTAAGGAGGCTGCGGCATGGAAGTTACAGGATTCCCTACCAGCTGTGATATCTATCTGGAGCTGGACAGCAAAAAGGTCGCCGTCGTCCAGAGCTACACCGCCAAGGCGACCAAAACCAGCCAGGTGGTGGAGGCCTTCGGAGAGAGCGAGCCTGTGGCCACTATCAACGGGCAAAACAAGTATGTGCTGGAGCTGACCCGGCTCTATGCCACAGACGACGCCATCAGCGACGGCATCGACTTCTTCTCCCTGGCGGACTTCTCCCTGGTCATCTGCAAGCCCGACCGCAAGGTCATCTACAGCGGCTGCCAGTGGAGCGCCATCCAGGAGGAGGGCAAGGTCGGGTCCATGGTGGCGGAAAAGGTTACGGTCGTAGCCGCCAGCCGCCTGGAGGTGGCCGCCTGATGGACCGGCAGGAGCCCGTCCAGGTGAGTTTCCAGCTGCCCCCGGGGTCACTGGAGGGATTTTCCCGGCTGGTGGAGCAGCTGCGCCTGCTGGCCGCTCAGCTGGGCAGCGGCAGCAAAGCACCCCCTACCGCTTCATCCGTCCAGGAGGGCATGGAGAACCCCGCCTTTGACTGGCAGCGGTACTACGAGCTGGGCCAGGGCGCACCGCCGCCGGAGCGCGTTCAGGCTCCAAGCGGGGATGAGGCGCTTGCGCCGCCTGAACCGGCGGAGATCGACCTCCCACATGAGAGCGGCGGGGAGGCGCCATCCGGCAATACAGAGGAACATACGCCGCTGGAGGCCCGGGTTGTCCGGGATGGCGCAGACAGCCCCGTGGCGGAGGCGCCCCAGGCCCGCGCACTCCCGGAGAAGCCTATCCCGGACGCCCACCAGGCACAGCCCCTTGCGGAGACGCCCCTGATGGACGCGCCGGCGGTACGGATGGAGCCAGAGAGCAGCATCCCAGAGGCGGAAGCTGTCTGGACGGCGATGGAGCCGCAGGGACCTGGCCCTGCCGCCGTCCACGCAGAGGCACAGTCCGTTGTGGAATCGCCGGAGAAGGCGGGCTTTTCCATGGGAGCAGGCCCGGCGGATATCCAGAGCCGGTGGGGCGGCATCACGGAGGAGCTGGCGGCGGCAGGGCCCGCCCCCCTGACGGCAGAGGCGGTATCCCAGGCCTTCCAGCGGGATGGGCGGCGGTATGACAACGGTTTCCCGCTGTATTAACGGAGGTGACGCGGTTTGTTATTGGCCCCTATGCGCTACAAAAACTATATCTGGCCCCACAACCCCGCTACCTACTCCATCTCTTATGAACGGCAGGTAGCTGTCCACAAGGTCCCCTTTGGCCGCTACTATATGCAGGATCTCGGCATGAGCCTGCGGACTATGCGGGGCCAAGGAGAATTCGCCGGGGCGGACGCCTACGACGAGTTCAAACGTCTGGCCTCCGTATTCTATGGCGGTGGGCCGGGCCTGCTCATCCACCCGCTCTGGCAGATCTCCAACGCCTACTTTACCGCCCTGCGTCTGGAACAGGAGCCGCTCCCGGACTATGTGCGCTACAGCTTTACCTTCCAGGAGCGGTTCGACGGGTACAGCGATGAGCTGTCCATCCTGGACGGGGAGGCCCCCGCCGGACGGATGGCGGAGCCTGTACAGACGGCCTCCCACACCGTCGCCGCAGGCGAGACGCTGTGGGCCATCGCCCAGCGGTACAACCTTCCGCTGGAGAGGCTGCTGGAGGCCAACCCGGGCATCAAAAACCCCAACCTGATCCATGTGGGGGAGGCGGTGGCGATCCCATGATGGTTTTACAGCTGGACACCTACGACGGCACAAGCTGCACGCTCCCTACCCTGCTGCGGTGGGATTTGGAGTACACGGGCGCTGTCCCCTGCGACAGCCTGTCCGCGACATGCCTGTACGACAAGGGAATGGCGGATATCCTGCCCAAGGCCGTCCGCTTTACCGCCCTGTGGGACGGCGCGGTCATGCTGCGGGGCGTAGTAGACGCCTATGAGATCTCCATGTCCCGGCAGGGCCTGCTGGCAGTGGTGGAGGGCCGCGGCATGGCGGCACTCCTGCTGGACAACGAGTCGGAGGCCCTCACCTATGAGCAGGCGGAGCTCTCCGAAATCCTGGAAAACCACGCAGCCCCCTACGGCCTCCCCGTGGAGGCCCGGCAGGACGTCTCCGGCTCCGGCTACGCCGTGGCATCCGGGTCCAGCCAGTGGAAGGCCATCCAGGGCTTCACCCGCCGCTTCGGCGGCTTTGACCCCTACGTCACCCGGGAGGGCACCCTGGTGGCCGCGCCGCTGTGGGGCAGCGGCCGGCAGCTGCGGGTGGACGGCAGCACGCCCCTGCTGTCCCTCCACAAGCGGGAACAGCGGTATGGGGTGATCTCGGAGGTACTGATCCAGGACAAGGTGCAGAAAATCAGCCATCCGGTGCTCAACCAGGCCTTCGTCCGCACCGGCGGGATGCGGCGGCATGTGCTGTACATGCCCAGAAGCACCGCAGACGCCAGACGGTACACCGGCGAATACCAGATCGCCCAGTCCTCCTTAGAGCAGCTGGAGATCTCCTTGGAGCTGCCCTTCGCCTTCGCCGCATTCCCTGGGGACCAGGTCAGCCTGCAATTGGACCGGCTGGGCCTGGCGGGCCGCTATGAGGTCGTGCAGTCCCGCAGCAGGATGGACGCCGACGGGCTGCGCACAGAGCTGACAGGAAGTGTGAGGTGAACCTATGTGGATTTCTAAAGCGGTCTCGCTCAGCCGGGCCGCAGAACGGGAGGGCGCGTCCACGGACATGGGCGTAACCACCATCGGCGGCGGCAGTGCCTCCGTCATGACCCGGGGCGAACAGCGGGATCTGGAGATTTTCTCCCCCGCAGGGCTGGTCTGGCAGCCCCGGGCCGGCGACACCGTACTGGTGGTCAAGGGCGGCGTGGGCTGCCAGGAGCAGTGCGTCGTGGCGGCGGACACCGCTGCCTGCGCACCTGAGGGATTCGCCCCCGGGGAGCTCTTTTTGTACTCCTGCGGCGGCGCGTCCATCTACCTGCGCGGGGATGGCAGCATCCACGTCAGGGGGCCTGTGGCCCTGGAGGGAGATTTATCGGTTCATGGAACGATTTCACTGGTGGGGAAGGTCGATATCCAAGGGACGCTGATCATCAACGGCGAGCCCTACCGCCCCTGCCGGTGTTGATATAGATGGAAGGAGAGAGGTTATGGAAGCGAAGCTTTTCAACGGAGACTACATCCCGGACGGCCTGGGCGGCGTGGTCCGCTGCGAGGGCGCGGACGCCCTGCTGGAGCGGGTCCTCTTCCGCCTGACCGCCCGGAGGGGGCAGTTCCCTCTCCTGCCCCGGCTGGGCAGCCGGCTCTACCTGCTGGGCAGGGAGCCGGCCGCCCAACGCTCCGCCGCCGCCATGCAATATGCGGCGGAAGCCCTGGCGGATGAGGACGTCTCTGTCACGGACGTGACCCTCTCCCCCGCCGGGGAGGGCCGCGTACAGCTCACGGTCCTCCTGGAGCACCGGGGGGAGGGCCTGTCTGTGGCGATGACTGTGTAAGCGGAGGAGACGACGATGCAAAAGACAATAGAAGAGATCTACGAGGAGATGCTGACGGTCTTCAGCGAGGCCAGTGGGTACCTGCCCAGCAAATCCTGCGACCTGGCGGCCCGCCTCTATGCAGCTGCCGCCCAGATCCAAAGCCTGTACCTCCAGGCCCAGTGGCTGCTGGACCAGAGTTTCCCCCAGACAGCCACTGGGGTGTACCTGGACCAGCACGCCCGGCTGCGGGGGCTCACCCGGGGGGTCGCAACCTGCGCCACAGGGACGCTCCGCTTTGGCGTACCCGCCCCGATCGGAAGCGAGCTCACCATTAACTCCGGCACCGTTTGCATGACCAAGGACGGAGTCCGCTTCTCCACAACAGACCGCGCCGTCCTGCGGGCCGGGCAGCTCTACGCGGACGCACCCGCCATGGCCCTGGTCCCCGGCAGCCAGGGGAACGTGGCTGCCGGGGCTGTGACGGTCATGGCCGCTATGCCTGTCGGAATCAAAGCCTGCACCAACCCGGCGGCCTTCAGCGGCGGGGATGATGAGGAAAATGACGCCGCCCTGCGCGTCCGCCTGCTGGACAGCTACCTCCGCCTGCCCAACGGCGCAAACGCAGCCTACTACGAGCAGACCGCCCTCTCCCGCCCCGGCGTGGCGGCGGCAGTGGCCGTGGGGCGGCCCCGGGGCGTGGGGTCTGTGGACCTCTACGTCGCCACAGACGCGGGTATCCCAGACGCGCCCCTCCTGGCGGAGCTGAATACATATTTGCAGGAAAAACGGGAAATCTCCGTGGATCTGCGGGTGCTAGCCCCCACGCCCCAGGCGGTCAACATCAATGTGGCCATCCAGCCCGCCGGCAGCGCCAGTTTTGCCGCTGCCAGATCTGACGCAGACGCGGCCCTGCGCGCCGTCTTTACCGGCGCGCTCCTGGGCAAGGGCGTCACCCTGGCCTACCTGGGGAACCTGCTCTATGATCTGGAGAGCGTTCAGAATTACCGCTTCACCGCACCCACGACGGACATGCCGGCCAGCCCTACTGTGCTGCCCTGCCTGGGAACGGTGACGATTACGGAATGGAGGCCGGCATAAATGGGATACAGCGACCACCTGCGCAGCCTGCTGCGGCCCCTGGATATCTATAACCTGTCCCCCGGAAGCCTCAGCAACAGCGAGCTGGAGGCCCTGGGCCGCGGGCTGGACGGCGTCAGCCAGCGGATGGACTATGCAGAGCGCGAAAGCGCCCTCTCCACCGCCGCTGGCGAAGGGCTGGACCGGCTGGAGTCCCTGTTTGCCCGCACGCCGGTCCACTACTCCACCGAGCTGCGGCGGCAGGCCATCGCTGCCCTGCTCCGCATCGGCGGGAGCTGCTTCACCCTCACGGACATCAACAACACCATCTCCGGCTGCGGCATCAAGGCCCTCGCCCAGGAGAAGGACCGGTTCGGCTACATCCGGATCATCTTCCCCAATGTGGCCGGCATCCCCGAGGGCTTTGAGCAGATCCGGGACATCATCCTGGACATCATCCCCTGCCATCTGGATGTGGAGTTCTATTTCCGCTACCTCACCTGGGAGGAATGCGAGGGCTACCGCTACTCCTGGGACATCATCCACCAGCGGGAATACACCTGGTATGGCTTCGAGCTGGCGGTCTGATGCCGGTTTCGGTAATCCTCCCAATCTGCACTGGGAAATTTCTCCAGATTTGTCCCTATGCTTTTGCATGTTTTTGTGGTATACTACTGACTAACTGTAAAAGCATCGATTGTGGAGGTCTTGCATATGGCAATCATCTCGGAATACTTCTTCCCGTCCAGCGACGGAAAGACCTTGATCCATGTCAACCAATGGACGCCGGTGGGTCAGGAAATCGTGGGCGTGGTCCAGATCGCCCACGGCGTGGCGGAATACGGCGCACGCTACGCGCCCTTTGCCCAGTACCTGTGCGGCCGCGGCTTTGCCGTTGTCGCCAACGACCACCTGGGCCACGGCCTGTCCCGCATCGAGGGCGGCCCTATGGTCTACCTGGGGGAGGCAGACGGCTGGCAGCATGTGGTGGACGACATGGAGGAACTGCGCCGCCGCACCGCCAAGTTGTTCCCCGGCAAGCCCTATTTCCTCTTTGGACACTCCATGGGCTCCTTCCTGTCCCGGACACACCTGATCCGCTACCCGGGCCAGCTCAGCGGCTGCGTCCTCTGCGGCACCGGCCACCCCTCCCCCGCTATCATCGCAGGAGGGAAGCTTGTCGCAAACCAGGAGATCAAGCGGCTGGGTAAAAAAGCCTACAGCGCGAAAGCCGACGATCTGGCTTTCGGCGCGTACAACAAGCGGTTTGCCCCCAACCGCACCAAATTTGACTGGGTCTCCGCCAGCGAGGCCAACGTGGACGCCTACATCGCAGACCCACTGTGCGGTGGGAACGCCACCCTGGGCCTGTTCCGGGACATGCTGGACGGCCTGTCCTTTATCACCAAGCAGTCCCACATCGAACAGATGGACAAGGATCTGCCCGTATTCTTTATCGCCGGTGATCAGGACCCTGTAGGGGATATGGGCAAGGGCGTGCGCAGGGCCTACGCCTGTTTCCACAAGGCCGGTATCCATGACCTGCACATCAAGCTCTACCACGGGCTGCGCCATGAAATTCTCAACGAGACCAGCAGGCAATATGTTTTTCAGGACATCTCGGATTGGCTGGAGGCCCGTGTCTGAGCAAGCACCGCCCGCAGCGTAAGCTGCTGGGTATCCCGGCTATGCAGAAGCACCTCCGCTGTGAGGACACAGTCCGCCGCCAGCACGACCCAGAGCAAGAAAACCAGCTCCGGGGGAATCTGTTCCGCAATCGCCGCCACGGCTGGATGCACCCAGCGGACGGCGATTGCAGACAGCACCCCCCAGATCAGGGCAAAGCGTGGGCAGATCCGTCCCTGGACATGCCCGCGCAGCAGGCTGTAATCCCAAAAACAGACGCCGAACACGGCTTCGTAAAACAGGTGGACCAGGTACTCCACCCCCGTACAGATCAGCCCACCAACTAGCGCCAGCCGCAAAAATCCGTCCGCCGGCCCCGCCACCGCCAACACAGTTGCCATCGCCAGGCCGTAGACCGGGCACAGCGGCAGCAGCAGGAAACATTTGCGGATCTGGCGGCTGGAGTGGGTCGCCCGGGCATACAGCTTTTCCAGGGCGCAGCCGGCCAGGCTGTAGAAGAACACATATAGAAACCATCGGGCCATGGGTATGCTCCTTTTCAGATAATACCGGTAGCATCCCCATCACCAGATGGATTATACGAAGGAGGTATATGCGGTGACAGATGCTTGGGAGGCCCTCCAGCGTGAGTGCGCCCGCTGCCAGGAGTGCTCTCTATGCCAGACACGGCAGAACGTCGTCTTCGGCGTGGGGAACCCCCAGGCCGAACTCATGCTGGTGGGTGAGGGGCCAGGGGCACACGAGGACGAGCAGGGCATCCCCTTTGTGGGAAAGGCCGGCAAGCTGCTGGACGATATGCTGGCCATGATCGGCCTGGACCGAACCAAGGTATACATTGCCAATGTGGTCAAGTGCCGCCCGCCGGGCAACCGCGACCCGCTGAACGTGGAGCAGGATGCCTGTATCGGCTACCTTCTCCGCCAGATTGACCTCATCCGGCCAAAAATCCTTGTCTGTCTTGGCCGCATTGCCGCCCTGCGGCTCATCAGCGACAAGTTCCGCATTACAAAGGAGCATGGGCTCTGGTTCGACTGCAACGGTATCCGCACGACCGCAATCTACCACCCCTCCGCCCTGCTGCGGGACCCGTCCAAACGGCCCGAATCCTTCGATGACCTTAAGTCCATCCAACGGGAGGTCCTGCGTATTTGCACTCGCACAGAGCTGTACCTCCCCTGGCTGCCTCAGCAGGAACCTCCCGCCTAGCGGGAGATCCCTTATATTATCAAAAAAATCCCGGATCGAGCCCCTCCCGGAAAATGGACAATACATTGGCGGGACTGTTTCCTGAAAGATGTGAGATCAGTTTCCGGCTCCACAGACCCTTTTCGGAATTTGTGAGATAGGTATAGAACAAAGGGGGTTGATACAACGTGGAAAAATTTTTAAATCTGGAAGGCTTGGACTATGTATGCGGAAAGCTGCGCTCAGATCTTTCTGGAAAGCAGGCTGTGCTTACGGGCCAGCCAGGCCAGACGGTAGGATTTGATGCAGCGGGAGCCGCCATAGCGCAAAACGGCTGGAGCAACCCAAATCTGCTGGACAACTGGTACTTTAGGAATCCTGTCAACCAGCGGGGATTGGCGGAATACGGGGAGGGATACACCATTGACCGGTGGTGCCTGTATGTCTCCGGCACTACTACGATTTCAATAGAAAACGGTGTTGTGATACACGAAGGGGCGGGGGGCTACTTCCAGCAGCGACTTGAACGGTCTAAAATGGAAAAGCTGCTTGGACAAGCTGCTACCTTGTCTGTATTAATCGATAATCAGCTGTATTCCGCTACTGATCTATTGGGATATCCAGGCAATCGATGTATCATTCGCGGCCTTCCTGTTGGCGAAAGCTCTTTATTCTGGGACGACGTAAAATGTGAGATCAACGTCTCACTTACAGGCGGCGCCGGTGTTCTACAGGCAGTCAAGCTGGAGCTGGGCACCATTCAGACGCTGGCCCATCGGGATGCCTCCGGTAACTGGGTACTCAACGATCCGCCGCCTGACCCCGCGCTGGAGCTGGCCAAGTGTCAGCGGTATCAGTTCGTTATAAGAGCAGGAATGCTGAACGATCCTTATCCGACAGTAGGAATGGGCATCGCAAGAAGTGCTGCCGAAATGAACCTAATGATCCCTCTGCCTACGACAATGCGTGCCAGGCCCTCTATTTCTGTCGAGGGGAACGGAATCTATGTGCGAAATTCAATGGATACTGGGAAAAATTTACATAATATTGAGGTGGACACGTTTAATGGAACTACCTTGTTGTGTAAATCCGTATTAGAGGATGGAAATTTCACTGTTTCCGGCGCATATCAAGCGTTCCTTGCTGGCCCTGGCAACTCATCAAAGGTTGTCATAGACGCGAATCTATAAGGAGAATCCTATGACAACTTCGCACAACATCATCCAAAATGAGGCATCACGGACGCCCTCTACATCAACAAGCTGGCCAGCTACTCGTTCCAATTCTTCCCGGACACGGAGGAACATCGTCCCTGTACACAGAGAATGGCATCTCACCTTCCAGAAGCTCCGCAATCCAGAGGCACTACTTCCAGTCCTCTTTGCTCCCTTTCATAAGCCGCACTTGTCGGGGAAAAACGTTTATATGCCAGTTTCCGGATATGCTGCCCTCAGAGGACTTTATTAAAGGGCAAATCTCAAAACGCATATCATCTGCACATATTGCGGCAGATGATATGCGTTTTATTACGGAACAGTATTGCCAGATATAAATTGCTCCGAAGACTTTAAACAAGGGAAGGTTACTTGGCTCAACGCCTCCTATCCCCCCGCCCATTTGTGGCAACAATCATGATAGATCCCCCGAAAAGGGTTATGAGGATTCTTGACGTCAGGATTTGGCCGGGAACATGGAACGCCGGGTCCAATGTATCCAAGGCCAACGGGGTCTGAGAGAAGAACCCGCTCAGCGAAAAGCTGGCTGCTGAGGGTACGGGCAGAACGGACAACAGAACCACTGCCGCCATGAGAAGGTAAATCAGAACACGGTTCATGTGGCTCAACATCAGGCCCACCCCTAGGCAGAAGATAACCGGCGGGACCAGCGTCAACAGAGCGGGCAAAATCAGCTCTCCATAATTCATCCACCCAAACAGCGATACATAGAATCGAATGGCCAGAGCGACAATACACAGGCAGAGAATGGTGGTAGCTGTCAGCACCGCCGCGCATCGCAGGGCTATATATTGCCGCTGCTTGACTGGGGTGGCCTGGATCAGGGGCCGGAGAAGGTACTCCTCCTTGGAAAAGAAGAATGCCAGGAAAAACAGCTCCCCCAGACAGATCAACGGCAAGGTCTGGCTAAGATAATACCCAAAGCTCCATGGGGAAAAGGGTGCTGTGTGAGCGATGCCCCGGATCACGAATCCAGTCAATGTCAGCCAGCCATAGCCCAGGGTCACAAGCAACATACCAAAGAACAACTTGTTCCACAGCAAACGCCGCAGTTCATATCCAAATATCTTATTCAAGGTTCAAGTCCTCCTCCGACAGATGGCAGGCATCCAGAAATTCCTGATAGGTCAGATAGGGGTATTCCGGGTTCAGCTCCCGATTAAAGAGGCTCTTCAAAATCTCATCCATAGCGTCCTCGCCACCCACCAGCTTTTCCGCCTTCAAGATTTTCAGGGGCATTTCGCTATATTTCCGTATCTCCCACAAGCTGTTGGAAATGCCGGCCTGGTACTTCACCGGCAGGGCGGACAGGTATTCCGGGTGACGGACATAGAAATCTTTATAATAGTTGTCCACTTCTTCCTGCCACCGGTCGATATAGGCTGCCTGAGCTGCCTCCTCGCCATACAGCTCCTTCACGATCCGGTAGGTCGTGTAGCAGGTCAGGCCCTCGGCAGACCAAACGCTTTCCGTGTACGCCGGCTCAAACATATTACCCAGGCCCCACCATTGATGGACAAGCTCATGTATTGTCACCTGGGCGGATGAGCCACCCTTCGCCCCATCTGACAGGTTTTGGATGGTAAAGTCCCCCTCATTTGCCAAGCTGGCTCCATCACCGGCGTATCCTCCGCCGCTGATTCGGCTTTCGATCAGATTGAACGTACCGTCTCCATAGAAGGACAGCGGGCCAATATGCTCGGTACAGTATTCAATCGTCTGCCGGATAGATTCTGTGGCGTTTATCGCCTCCATAATGGGCTGGTGCTTGCGGCTGTAATAGAAATTGACGGTTATTCCAGCGGATTCCACTGGAATTTCTTCCAGGATATAATCCCCGACATATACGATCATATGGTAGCCATCGTCTGTCATACGCCAAGTTTTGGTGCCGTTTCCGTTTTCCCGCAGCAGCTCAGTGGAGCCTGCGCCAAACAGGATGGGCTTCATATGCCCAGGCAGGGTCAGCTCCATCACCGCGGGCAGACTGTCGCCCTGATACCATACATTGTGGGGAGAGGGAGACAGAACATCATTTTCAAGCTGCATATAGACATCGCTGATCTCCAGACTGCCCTGTGTAGTGGCCACAGCATTCCACTCTTGCGGAAAGCCGCCGTAGTCAATGGTAAGCTCCATTTCCGGGCCGGCTGGAATGGTAACATCAAACCGCTTTTCATGCATGGCCTGGTACCCGTCCACAGAGAAGGGCACATCCACGCCGTCGGCCTGAACGGATAGGATTTGGTAGCCCGGATCAATGAAAAACTGAACCGTTTGCTCGGTGCCGCTGATATTCTGAAGCTGAAACACAGCCCTGCCGGAAACACGGCCAGTCTTGGGGTCGGGACATACATCGGCGTAGCGGCTGGAGCAGGTAACGGTTTCCAGATATTCAGAAGGAAACAGATATGCAAAGTCAAACTCCGCCGCACTATGATCGACAAAGGGCTGATGAACATAAAGCAGGTTTCCGGAGAGCAACAAAATCACCGCCAGAAGCGGACGGTATGCGCGCCGGATATTACAGAGCAGAGAGCCGATCAGTCCCTTGCCGTACCTCCGCACGCAGAGATACGACACCACCCACACTCCCGCCAAGGCCATCAGCCAGGTGAGGCGCACATAAGCTACCGAGCGGAGGATGCGGTAATTGGAAAAATCGTCGGAAATCCCAAAAACGCAGGGGGCCAGCCAAGAGAACTGCCACTGTTGTTTCCAGACCGTCAAGCTGAGAGCGGCAAAGACGGCAAAGAGGGCCAGGGACAGATCACCCCGCCGGGTGATCTGGTAGGCGGCAGAAGCGAATAGGATTGCCAGGGGGATTGCTCCGTACATGAAAATCAGGTGGATGAGAACATAGCTCTCAAGGTCAAAAATCGTCCCCAGCTTGAAAATAGTATAGGGGAGCCATATAAGCGTGGCGACGGCCTGCGCCAGAATAGAGACGCACAGCAACGCCCCCAGACGGGTTAAGGCGGCGGTCATGGGTGACACTGCCGCGTGGGTCAAGGTTTCCATTCCATCCCGCCGAAGCCTGTCCATACTCCAGACAGTGAGAATGGCAAATAGAACAGCCCCCAGGACCCCGCCCGCCAAAGCCGGATTTGCCAAATACATCCCCTGCATGGTTGCGTTATCATGATACAGGGGACGATAGACGGTCAGCCCTGCAATGGGAGCAAGTGCTGTCAAAAGGATTGCCAACCAGGTGAGGCGGTTCTGGAGCAGCCGGGCAAGCTCCAGGCGAAATTGCCGCAGGATGTTCATCGAATCGCCTCCCTGGAGATCAGGTAGAGATAGGCATCCTCCAAAGTAGGCTCCACCTGTTCCACGAAATCAGGAAGCTCCTCCGCCACAGCGCGGCAGGCAATTCCACAGGTCGTGTTGACCCGGGAGGTGATATGCAGGCCCGCCTCCTGCCGCTGATCCTTCTCCCGGAAAACCCCCACATGGCCCACAGCTCCGGCAATCAGTCCGGCGGGAGTGCCAACAAAACGGATACAGCCCTGATGGATCACAACGAGCTGATTACACACCGACTGAACATCTTCAATAATGTGAGTGGACAGAAGCACCAGCCGGTCCTGGGCCATTTGCGAAAAGAGATTTCGGAAACTGATCCGTTCCTCCGGGTCAAGACCTACTGTGGGTTCATCAAAAATCAGAAAATGCGGGTTGCCCAAGATGGCCTGGGCGATTCCTACCCGCTGGCGCTGTCCGCCGGAAAGGGTGCGGATTTTTGCTTTTTGCTTTTCCTCCAAATGGGTGCGCTGAATGGCGGCGGCAATGGCCTCCTTGCTGCCGGCAATCCCCTTCAGCGCCGCCATGTAGTCCAAGAACTGCCAGACTGTCAGCTCGTCAAACAGCCCAAAGGACTGGGGCAGATAGCCCAGGCGGGCTTTCAGCAGCCGCTCCTGCTGGATCAGGGGCTTTCCATCCACCGAGATTTTTCCCTCCGTGGGGAGCAGGCCCGCAACCAGGAGCTTCATCAGTGTGGACTTCCCTGCTCCGTTCGGCCCCAAAAGGCCGATCAGGTTTGGGCTGCCCATGCTCAGATTGATTTCCCGCAGAGCAGTTTTACCTGATGGGTAGGTCAGAGATAGATTACAGATTTCCACATTCATCTGTGCTTCATCCTTTCTGCTTGAGATAGCAGTCAGGATAACAGAAGAATGTGGAGTTTGTTTGTAGTTAATATGTGGTTTGTGTGGAGTTTGGAAGAAGTATTGCTGCACAAACGCCTCTTCCGGAGTTTTGGATTTGACAAGAGCCTCCATGCCGCTCCGCTATCTTTTGAACAAGATACAGCCCCAATCCACTTCCACCTGTCTGACGGCTCCGGGACGGGTCGCCGCGGAAGAAGGGTTCAAAAAGGTGCGGCAGCAGCTCCGGGGCAATATGCGCCCCCTCATTCTCCACAGTAAGAACAACATGACGGGTTTCCTTGCGAGCGGTAATGTAAATATGGATATCCTCTGGTGAATACAGCGTGGCATTTGAGAGAAGGTTGCCCAGAGCTTTTTTCAAAAGGACCGGTTCCCCCAAGCTCCAGATCTCCGATGGCAAATCTACAACGGCTTTCTGCTCCTTCTGCTGGAAAAGTTCATCATAATTTTGCAGGCAGCTCTGGATCAGGGCCGTCAATTCCACAGGAACCATGGACAATTCTTCACCCTTTTCCATGCGGGAAATTGTCAGCAGTTCCCGCACCAAGCCCTCCATCTGATTTGCCACGGCCAGGCTGCGGGCCAAATATTTGTCCCGGTCCGTATAAACGCCGATCCTGTCCAACATCCCGCCGAGCTGGCCCTTTATGATAGTGATTGGTGTTTTCAGCTCATGGGAGACCGCCGAGAAAAAATCCCGCTGGGCCTGTTCCAGTTGTCGCTCCCGCTCTACGTCCTTTTGAAGAGTGTCATTTGCAGCCTGGAGTTCCTGCATGGAATGGGAGAGCCGATCCGCCAACTCATCCAGATTGCGGGCCAATGTGCCGATTTCATCTGTACGCCGCTCTCTGCACCGCCAGTCAAAGTCCAATTCAGACAGTTTTTGGGAGATGCCGCTCAACCGCACGATGGGCCGTGTGATGAAGTGCGCGTAGAATAGAGAGGTCAACACGGATACCAGGAGGATGGTGGCAGCCAGCCAGGGCCAGATGCGGCCCAAAGCCTCCACCGCCTGATTGACCGCTCGGGTGCTTGCAAATACCAGCAGTTGATATTTTTCAGAGGAATCCTTGAAAGAGAAATCGGAACCAATACAATGTACAACATACTCGTTTTTCTCGCCTTCTATCGGAAAGCCCATCCCGGCAGACTGCGCCGGCCTCATTTCCCAGCGTGCAGTATCTCCCGCCGGTATGATGTCAGCGGGATCAACGCCGCCAACAACATTTCCCGCAGAATCCTGGATGCTCACCGGGACGCCGTACTGGAAAGTAAATTGCGAAAGGAGCGACCCACAGCCGGTCAATGTATATCCGCCTAATTGCTCTGCCAGCTGGTTCGCCTCGGCTACCAGCAAACGCTCCTGATCAACTGTATAGGTCAGCGGCATGAGTTGGGCGGTCAAGCCATAGGTCAAAGCACAGACCGCCGTCAGCAACAGGCAGGTAACAAGAAAAATTTTTGTCGTCAGGCTATTTTTCAGCTTCGTAATCAATGCGATACCCCACCCCTCTGATTGTTTCGATATAATCCGAGCCCAGCTTTTTTCTCAGGTTTTTAATATGTGTATCGACGATACGCTCGTCACCATAAAAGTCGTAGCTCCAAACCCGGTTCAGCAGCATTTGCCTGGATAAAACGCGTCCCTGGTTCTGGAGCAGGGCTTTGAGCATTTCAAATTCCCTTGGAGTCAGATCGACCGTCTGGCCGGAAATATAGGCTTTATAGCTATCTACATCCAGGGTAAGCGCTCTGTAGGTTATCCGGTTGGAAGGGCTGTCCCCCATTGTCCGGCGCAAAACTGCACCAATTTTCCGGAGTAAGACCGGCATGGAAAAGGGCTTTGGTATGTAATCGTCAATACGTAGGTCAAACCCTTTTAATTGATCTTCCTCGCTGTCCAGGGCGGTCAGCATAATGACCGGAAGATCGGATTCCTCCCGAATTGCCTTGCATACTTCGTAGCCATTTAAACGGGGGAGCAGAATGTCCAGCAGTACCAAATCGACACTGAAGCTGCGGAATAGTTCAATGGCTTGTCCGCCATCAGATGCGGTAATCACCTGATAGCCCTCGTTCTCTAAATAGTTCTGCAAAAGCTCCCGGATGTCGTATTCATCCTCAACGATTAAAATTTTTGCCATGTGATTCACCTCGCCAATGCATTATAGCAGAGGATTGTGAATTTTGTGTGGAGTTCCCGATCATATCTACACAGGTGAAGCGAGGTTTCAGAACCAGAAAACACTATTCTAACAAACGGCGCAGTTTGTAGAGATATTTGCCATATTGAGGAATCACAGTTTCCATTGGGCTGTCTCTTTCACATCGCCCTCTGCCCTGTCGCAGCTTTGCCTATTTTCTATTGCTCTCCCTCGTGATATATTTCTCGCTTTCTTTTGATTTTTTACAGTACCGGCCACTATTTTTCTGCCCAAGTGGGCAGGCTTACCAAAAATGGTCTTTACAATAAATATACCATCTGTTATACTATACTTCCTGTATTGCATCAATCCGGCCGTCCGGGCCGGATACAGGAGACCAAGAGAATGAGGTGCACAAATGAAGTCCAATTTTTCGCGTGTCCTGTCCCTGCTCCGGCAGGAAAAGGGCATCAGCCAGAGGAAGGCGGCGGCGGAGCTCGGCATCAGCCAGGCCCTGCTCAGCCACTACGAAAACGGCATCCGGGAGCCGGGCCTGGCCTTTGTGACCAAGGTGTGCGACTACTACCATGTCTCGGCAGACTATCTGCTGGGCCGCTCCCTCAGCCGGGACGGGGCCGTCATTGAGGCGGAGGAGCTCATAGACGCCAGCGAGGCAAAGGAAAACCTGAAGGGGAGCATCATGGCGAAGCTCCAAAAAAAGCTGATCGTCAACACCACCAGCGTCCTCTTCGACCTGCTCGGCCAGGTGGGCAGCAAGGAGGCGGTCACCCATGCGGGGGCCTATCTCAGCAGCGCCCTGTACCAGCTGTTCCGGCAGCTGTACCGGGCCGCCGGCGGGAATGAGAGCTATTTCTCCACAGAACGGGTGAGCTTTGACATGGATGTGCTGTCAGCGGACATGACGCTTGCGCGTATCCGCTATACCCGGGCCCTGGAGGCATACAAGGGGGACTACCCGGCGGTGGACGCCCAATCCCTGGCGGACGGATACCAGGGGCTGGCCCAGGCGGTGGCGCAGGTGTTCCACAACACGGACGAACGGGCAAAGAAACTGGAGGAATAGGGCGCGCCTGCCGCCGCCAGGCGGCGATAGCCAATGCATTTCCATAGTGAGGTATCATGACATGAATCAGGAACGAATCAGAAACTTTTCAATTATCGCCCATATTGACCACGGCAAGTCCACCCTGGCTGACAGGCTGCTGGAGGCCTGCGGAGCCGTTGCCGAGCGGGATATGGAAAACCAGCTGCTGGACAACATGGAGCTGGAGCGGGAACGGGGCATCACGATCAAGGCCCGGGCCGTGACCTTTGACTACACGGCGGAGGATGGGGAGACCTACACCCTCAACCTCATCGACACCCCCGGCCATGTGGACTTCAACTATGAGGTCAGCCGCTCCCTGGCCGCCTGCGAGGGGGCAGTGCTGGTGGTGGACGCCAGCCAGGGCATTGAGGCGCAGACGCTGGCCAACACCTATCTGGCCCTGGACAATGACCTGGAGATCCGCCCTGTGGTCAACAAGATCGACCTCCCCGCCGCCGAGCCGGAGCGGGTAAAGCATGAGATCGAGGACATCATCGGCATCCCCGCCATGGACGCGCCGGAGATCTCCGCCAAGGTGGGCCTCAATATCCCCGCCGTGCTGGAGGATGTCGTGCGCAGCATCCCAGCCCCCACCGGGGACCCGGACGCCCCTCTGCGGGCGCTGATCTTTGACAGCTACTATGACGCCTACAAGGGCGTGATCGTGTACTTCCGCATCATAGACGGGACGCTGAAAAAGGGGATGTCCATCCGCATGATGGCCTCCGGCGCCCAGTACCAGGTGCTGGAGTGCGGCCTGCTGCGTCCGCTGGGTTATGAGAGCTGCGGCCAGCTCCAGGCCGGGCAGGTGGGCTATCTGACCGCCTCCATCAAGAATGTCCGGGACACCGAGGTGGGCGACACGGTGACAGGCAGCGAGAACCCCGCCGCCGAAGCCCTTCCCGGCTACCGCAAGGCCCAGCCTATGGTCTACTGCGGTGTGTACACCGAGGACGGCAGCAAGTACCCCGACCTGCGGGACGCTCTGGAGAAGCTCCAGCTCAATGACGCCTCCCTGACCTTTGAGCCGGAGAGCTCCGTTGCCCTGGGCTTCGGGTTCCGCTGCGGCTTTTTGGGGATGCTCCACACCGAGGTCATCCAGGAGCGGCTGGAGCGGGAGTTCGACCTGGATCTCATCACCACGCTGCCCTCCGTCATCTATCAGGTGACGAAGACCGACGGCACGGTGGTCCATGTGGACAATCCCCACAACTACCCGGACCCCAGCGTCATCGCAGAGGCGGAGGAGCCCTTTGTAAAGGTCTCCATTCTGACTCCCAACGAGTATGTCGGCAATATCATGCCCCTATGCCAGGACCGGCGGGGCGAGTTCAAGGACATGCAGTACCTGGACACCAACCTGGTGGAGCTCCACTACCAGATGCCCCTCAATGAGATTATCTACGACTTTTTCGACACCCTGAAGGCCCACACCAAGGGCTACGCCTCCCTGGACTATGAGCTCTCGGACTACCGCGTCAGCGATCTGGTGAAGGTGGACCTGCTGCTCAACGGCGACCAGGTGGACGCGCTCAGCTTCATCGCCCACCGGGAGAAAGCCTATCCCCGGGCCCGGCGCCTGTGCGAGAAGCTGAAGGAGAACATCCCCCGCCAGCTCTTTGAGGTGCCCATCCAGGCCGCCATCGGCGGGCGGATCATCGCCCGGGAGACGGTGAAGGCCATGCGCAAGGACGTGCTGGCCAAGTGCTACGGCGGCGACATCACCCGGAAGAAGAAGCTGCTGGAGAAGCAGAAGGAGGGCAAAAAGAAGATGCGCAGCCTGGGGAGCGTACAGCTGCCTACGGAGGCGTTCATGGCAGTACTCAAGCTGGACGACTGACAGCGCGCCCGAAACATAAGAACCTGTATTCACTGCCCAAATGCCGCTCCGGCAAGGGGCTCCGCCCGTGAATACAGGTTCTAAAATTTTTGGGTGGGAAATAATGACAAACACTCTCTTTTGTGGTAAACTTCTGATGAGGAAAGGGGTGCGGCGATGAATGGACAGGGCTGTGGGCGTCAACTGATGGAGCGGATTTTTGAATTATTAAGGCAGGCCGAGGCCAGCCAGGATGAGATCGACCGGGTGATGGAGAACGGCGGGCAGACGGATCTGCTCCCTCCCGCCAGCGTGCGGGACCTCCAGCTGGTTTTGGGGGCGCTTGACCTGCTGCCCGGCGGCGTCCTGTTTTACCGCGCGGGCGGCGGGGAGGAAATCATCTGCGCCAGCAGAGGGGTACTGCACATCTTCCAGTGCAGCGACATGCGGGAGTTCCGGGCCTTTACCGGGAACTCCTTCCGGGGCGTTGTGTACCCGGAGGACCTGGAGGCCGTGGAGGATCAGATCCATTCCCAGATCTCCAGCGGCCAGGATGATCTGGACCATGTGGAGTACCGCATCCTCCGCAGGGATGGCTCCACCCGTTGGATCGAGGACTATGGCCGCCTGTTCCACAGCGAGGCCCTGGGGGACGTGTTCTGCGTGTTCCTGGGGGACGCCACAAAGCGGCGGGGCAGGCTGCTGGCAGAGCAGGCTGCGATTGCCAATGAGATGGAGATTATCGAGGGACTCAGTGTAAACTACGAGTCGATCTGCTATGTGGATCTGGATAAGGATCAGATTATGCCCTACCGCCTGAGCTGCCGGGCAGGGATCTTCTTTGACGAGCTGTTTCAGATCCGGAAATATTCCCAGTATGCCGCCGCCTATACCGCATGGGTCCACCCCGAGGACCGGGAGCTGGTCGCAAAGTCCATCTCCCCGGAGTACATGCGGGAGCGGCTGGCGGAGGGGGATACTTACTACTTTAATTACCGCGTTGTTGTGGCGGGGGAGCTGCAATATTTGCAGCTGCGCCTGGTGAAGGTGGGCCGTGAGGCGCGGACGTCCCGGCTGGTGCTGGGCTACCGTCGGGTGGACGAGGAGATCCAGCAGGAGATCGAGCAGAAGCAGCTGCTGGTGGAGGCGCTGGACAAGGCGAACCTTGCTGTTGCCGCAAAGAACGACTTCCTCTCCAATATCTCTCACGATATGCGCACGCCGCTCAACGCGATCTTTGGCTTCACCTCCCTGGCGAAGACCAGCCTCCCCGATGCCAGCCCGGTGCGGGAGCACCTGGAGCAGGTGGAGGCGGCCAGCAGAGAGCTGCTGCATATGATCACCCAGGTGCTGGAGATCTCCGCGCTGTCCACCGCCGCAGGGCCGGCGGAGGTGGAGTGCGATTTCTGCCAGACGATCCAGGAGGCGTATGATTTCCTGCTGCCGCAGGCCCAGGAGAAGCACATCGATTTCAGCTTCCACTGCGGCCAGGTCAGGCACAAGATCATCTATACCGACCAGGAGAAGCTGCGGCAGCTGGTCCTCAGCCTCGCCAACAACGCCGTGACCTATACAAAGCCCGGCGGGCGGGTTACGATCTCCCTCCTGGAGGGGGATGAGCCGCCCGACCACTACGCCGCTTACCGCCTGGTGGTGGAGGATACCGGCATTGGGATCAGCGAGGGGTTCCTGGCCCGCATTTTTGAACCCTTCAGCCGGGAAAAAAATTCCACCCTCAGCGGCGTCCACGGCATCGGCCTTGGCCTGACCATCGCCAAGGGGATTGTGGATAAAATGGGCGGGAGCATCGATGTGCAGAGCACAGTCAACAAGGGGAGTACCTTCACCGTCTCCCTGTGTTTCCGGGTCCAGTCCCTGCCCGACGCGGCGGAGGAGTCTGCCGCCGCCGTCCTCCAGCCCAGCCTGCGCATTCTCCTGGTGGAGGACAACGAGATCAACCGGGAGATCGAAACAGAGCTTCTGGAGAATATGGGCTTCATCATTGACTCTGCGGAGGACGGCAGGATCGCCCTGGAGAAGGTGGAGCGAGCCGCCCCCGGCGACTATGACCTCATTATCATGGACCTGCAAATGCCGGTCATGGACGGCTGGCAGTCCTCGGCGGCCATCCGCAGCCTCCCGGACCCGGCCCTGGCCCGGATCCCCATTATCGCGCTGTCGGCCAACAGCATGGACAACGACCGGCGGAAATCCCGGGAGAGCGGCATTGACGTGCATCTTGCCAAGCCCTTGAACCTCCCCGAACTGCTGGATACCATTGAGAGTCTGATGAAGGCGCGCAGCCGCAAGCATCCATAAATCGGGAGAACGCCCGGCTGGCAAAACCAGCCGGGCGTTCCCTTATGTGAAGAGTGTCTCGGAATCAGAGGACATAGCAGGCAGATTTCACCACATTCCCGGCAGGGCTGCCGGCGTCCGCCGCCTCCTGACAGGTATCGGTGATTCTGACGACATCATGGGCGGCCATCTCCACAGCAGCCCGCTGCTCCGGGGTGCAGGTCACGTTGACGCAGTCCTCCAGGCCCGCCAGCCGCTCCTGGAGCAGCCCGGCCGGTATATCCTCCCGGAATGTGACATTCACGCAGTCGAACAGGCTCAGCCCATCCTCCGCCGCCTCCAGCATGGCCCGGTCCACCGTGACCGCCGTCTTGCCGGACACCAGGGTCCCGGCCACAACACGCAGGCGGTGGTACACCGGATGGATTGCCTGCACCGCTTCAGCCAAACCCCGCGCCACCAGCAGGTCGCCTGTGACGTGGAGGTAGGAGACCTGCCCCAGCCAGGGGGCGCTGTCCCGGCCTACCACCAGATTGCCCTCAATATACAGTTTCCCGCCGTGCTGCTGGAGCAGGGCCTTGTTCAGTACCGCATCGTCGTCTACATAGGCGCAGCCATCGGGCAGGAGGGTAATGTCCGTCTGCTCGTCAAAGAGGGGCAGGGCCGCCTCCGCCTGCTCCTCAGCCACTAGCAGGGACCGGGTGGCAAAGCGCACGCGCTTCTCCGCCAGTACATCCCAGCGGATGTCCGGGGCCAGGGCGATGATCTGGCGGGCGGCGTAGTAAAGCGCGTCCTGCTTGGCCCGGAGGTGGAAGCTGCGGTCCAGGACCGCCCGCCGCTTCAGGCGGATACAGCTGTCGGGATACGCCTCGATAGTTCCATTGACCTGGACCATCGACAGCAGGGGGACCATACTTTCCGGGCAGGAGACGGAGCCGTTCACAATGATGCAGGCGTAGCTCTTGAGAACCTCCTCGCTGCCAGGGGCAATGTCCAGTTTCCCATTGACCATCAGCACCGTCTGCTCCGGCGCTGCCTGGCCCGGCTGGAGCTGCATCTTCCCGTTGATCGAGGCGATCTTGGCGTCCGCCTCCAGCTCCAGGACGTGGGCCGCGGACAGCTCCACCGGATATTGATCCAGCAGGGGCCGTGTCTCCCGGCTGACCAGCAGCAGGGCCGCGTGAATCTCAATGCGCTCATAGGCGGACAGGGAGCTCTCCTGTACCTTCCGTGCGTCGCAGACAGCGGCGTGAATCGATAAAACCTTTTTCTCCATGATGGTGCCTCCTTTAACATTCATCCAATTCCTGATACCAGCCGGACAGCCGTTTCCTGGCGGATGCCAGCCTCGCCCGGACGGTGGAGGGCGGCAGGCTGAACAGCTCCCCCAGCTCCGTGGCGTTGTAGCCCTCAAAGTACCGCATGGTAAACAGGGCCCGTTCTCCCTCCGGCAGGCGGCTGACCAGCTGCCCAACATCGGCCTGGGTGAGATCTTCCTCGAAGGGCTCCAGGTCCAGCTGCTCCCGCTCCACGCAGACCTCCCGGGACAGTTTCCGGACGCGGTCGATGTAGATGCGCTTGGCCGTCTTGTACAGCCACGCCCGGCATTGGCCCCGGTTCAGGTCCTGGAGGTCCTCCAGGTGGGTCAGGGCCCGGATATAGGTCTCCTGTACCAGATCCTCGGCCGCTGCCCGGTCCAGGTTCCCGCAGTAGTACAACAGCTCATCATAATGGCTGGCATAGAGCTCCTCCACCATGGCGGTGCGCCTCCTCCCGTGTGCGTGTTCACCCATAAAACGGTTGAGCGGGGGCAAGTGTTGACCGGAATGCAAAAAATTTTTTCCAGGGGCCGGCACACCGGCCTATGGAGAGACCATCCCATGCAGAGCGGCGGAAAGCAAGCCGCTGTTTGGGCGGGCGCCGCTTTTCAAGCAGGCCCTAGTCCAGCAATACAGGTACCGGCGCATCCAGGACCAGGCTCTCCGGCGTCACGAGGCAATCCCTGGCGTACACCTCCACGCCGTGGGACGCAGCCTCCCGCAGGGCTGCGCCGAACGCGGGGTGGGTGGCGTCGTTGGGACGGAAATGGGTGACGCCCTTCATCTGGATGACGAAGAAGACCGCTGCCCGCCACCCCTGCGCCGCCGCCCGCTGGAGGCCCCGCAGGTGCTTGACGCCCCGTTCCGTGGGGGCGTCCGGAAAACGGGCCTCCCCGCCCTCCTCCAGGGTGACGCCCTTGACCTCCACGAAGCAGGGCCCCTGGCCCTCCTCCAGGAGGAAGTCAAACCGGGAGTCCTCCCAGGTGGATTCCGGACGGATGCCGGTGAGGCCCGGCAGGAACCCGCCTCCGGCGGCCCATTCGCCAAACACCTTGTTGGGGGCCTGGGCGTCCATATTGATCAGCAAACCCTGTTTCTCCACAGCAATCAGGTCATAGAGCGTCTTCCTGCCGGGATTTGCCGCCCGCTCTACATAGACGGCCGCCCCTGGGACCAGCAGCTCCCGGCACCGGCCGGTGTTCTTCACATGGCAGACCACCGTCTCGCCTCCCAGCTCCACATGGGCAATGAACCGGTTGGGCCTGTCCAGAAACCGCCCCTGGGAAACCGCGTGATAACGCATTCTCCCCACCTCCATCCTATGTATCCATCCGCCGAACCCGCAAGAAAGGGGGCCGCACGCAGCGGCCCCCTTCTGGATCATGTCGCAGATGATGTTGTTGCCCGTTCTTAGTCCAGGACATATACTGTGCAGTCCCGCACGCCGAACTGGATGCATTCGTTGTATGTGTCCATATACAGGTCAATGATGTTGCCGCGCACGCCGGTATCCTCCGCAACGCCAAAGCCATAGACATATTCCCCATCGTTGGACACCACATAGACCTTGGTGCCCAGCGGCATCACATTCCGGTCAACAGCCACCACACCCACACGCACTGTCGTGCCAGAAGCGGTCCGGGTCCCAACCTTGCCGCCCGTGGTATAGGCGGTGCCCTTCATGGTGCGGGCCTCCTGGAAGGTGAGAACCTCGCCGTTTTCCAGGGTGATGGTGCCGGAGCCGTCGGTGTTGGTGTTGATCGCGGCGACAGAGTCGCCGTTGTTAGCAAAGTTTTCCTTTGTGCCCTTTTCAATGATCGTGGGCACGGGCTGGGTATCCACCAGGTCGATCAGCTGCCGGGCGGTCTCCTCGCCGTCCTGGTAGATGACCTCGTAAACCTCCCGGTACTCGCCGTTGCTGCCCTCCTGGAGGACCGTCTCCTCCCACTCGGGCTTCCTGTCGTTGTACTGGTAGACAGTCTCGTGCTCCGTCACAGTGGACGTATGCTCATAAAATACAAATTCAGAATCGATTCGGATCTCCACAGCGCCCTCCAGGAAGGCTACAGAAACCATTTCCAGCGGGCTGGGCTGGACATCCAGGCGCTCCAGGAGCTCAGCAACCGTCTCCCGGCCGGATACGGTGGAGATGGGCTCATCCTGGTGGATCACCGTGACGGCGCTCCCCGCCGTCAGGGACAGATCCCTCCCGTCCTCGCGGGAGACCAGGCCGCCTGTGCTGTCGGTGAGGAACACCTCGCCTGCCAGCGCGTCCACGCCGGCATAGGGCTCTCCGCTCACGACGTACAGTGCTTTTGCATCGTTATCGCTGGGGTGCGGGGTCAGGGACAGCGCGAGGAAGGAGAGAGCCGGTACAGCTGCGACAGCGATCAGCCGCTTCGCGCGGGAAACAGCTTTCTTGCTTCTTTCAAACATGATACTTGAACCTCCGTTGGTTTTCAAAAAAGGGCAAAGCATAGAATCAATGCACAGTTCCATGCGGGCGGCGGAGCGCGTAGGCCCGGCCGCCATGCCGGCCTTTCAGAAGAGGATGGAAAAATTTCCTGCTCCCAAACAGTATATGCGCTGGTTTGTAACTTTTGTTACTTTTCTGAAAACTGGGTGTATTGTAGCAGAAAACCGCTGCTTTGTCAAGCTTTTTCAAATCTTTTGGAGGCAAATGCTGACATGAAGGAAACAAAAATACCGGATAACGAGCGGATATCTACCGGTTCGACGAGAAATAGTTACAAATGAAGTTACAAAAGTTACAGAGAAAAAGCGCGAAAAACCAGGTGGGATGACCATACAGGCATCAAAAATCCCCGGGCAGCAGCTGCTGCCC
>JAAWKB010000015.1 GCA_022797115.1 Oscillospiraceae bacterium | reverse complement strand
CTCTATCTTCCCGCATTTTGGGCACTTTTTCCATGCCTCTTTTGTTCTCTTTCTCATAGTTCCCTATTATATCATAATATCTTTATTTTGGACACTCCCGTTCCGCAGGAGGAGCGTCCTGCGGCTGGACGGGGTGGGAGAATGGATCTTATTTATAGAAATGATCAATATATGAGGAATAGGGCATTAACCATTTACATATCACACAAAATTTGCTGCTGATTTTCGTCTGCTTTGACAACTTAAATGCTGCTGTCTTGACAAGAAATAGAGAAATTGCTATATTTAAACTAAAAAACAGGGAAAGAGCGCGCACGGCCCCAGGAGGGCTGTGTATGCGTAGCCAAAAGTACTTTTGGCATCAGGCTGCCGGAGGCGGCAGCCTGAAATCCCATCGTGGCGCGCTGCCGTATTTAACCGCCGGACAGCAGGAGGCTTTGCCGTCCCCTGGCGGTTAGAGATATTTACATTTTAGGAGGATCACGCGTATGAAGAAGAAGTGTCTGTCTCTGCTCCTGGCGCTGGCGCTGGTGCTGAGCCTTGCCGCCTGCGGCGGCGGGAACAACACGCCAACCCAGGACCCGGCCCCCGCACCCTCGGACGGCGCCGCAGAGCCCAGCGGCGAGCCTGCCGGTTTCCAGCCCCTGACCTACGATGAGGACGCCATCTATGAGGCCAACTTCGGCGAGTTCCTCGAATACTACAACACCGCCAAGGAGGCGGAGGATGTGGACACCCGCCGCGCCCTGATGGCCGTGGCGGAGGCAAAGCTGCTGGAGAGCGCGCCGGTCATCCCCGGCACGGCCGGCGGCGGCAGCTACCAGATGCGGCGGACCGCCACCCATACCACACCCTCTGTAGCCTATGGCACTGACGGCAACAGGCTCCACCAGTACGTTGTGGTGGGTGCGGATGAGATGATCACCGCCAGTGAGATTGATGAGATCAATGCCCAGTGGCGGGAGCTCGCCGGCACAGGCACCTTCCTCCAGTGGGTGCAGGAGTACCTCACCGGGAAGGGCTATACCCTCCGGGACACCCTCAACCAGACCTACTCGGCCGACCCCACCAGCTGGGACGTGCTGGCCACAGGGGAGCAGCAGAATACCAAGGTATTGGCCCAGACCTATGACAGCCTCATGGTCTACGACGTGGAGAACGTGCAGCAGCCCGGCCTGGCGCTGAATTATGACGTCTCCGAAGATGGCACGGTCTACACCTTCCACCTCCGGCCTGACGTGCCCTGGGTGGACTCCCAGGGCCGTGAGATCGCCAAGGTCCAGGCTGACGACTTTGTCGCCGGGATGCAGCACCTCCTGGACGCCAAGGGCGGCCTGGAGTGGCTGGTGTCCGGTCTGATTGTCAACGCCGAGGAGTACATCAACGGCGAGATCACCGACTTTGCCCAGGTGGGCGTCAAGGCTGTTGATGAGCTGACGGTGGAATACACCCTGTGCGCGCCCACACCCTATCTGCCCACCATGCTGGGCTACGGCATCTTCGCCCCCCTGTGCCGGACCTACTACCAGTCCCAGGGCGGCAAATTCGGCGCGGAGTTCAGCAACACGGCTTCTGACTATACCTACGGCAAGGGTCCCGATTCCATCGCCTACTGCGGGCCGTTCCTGGTGACCAGCTTCACCCCGAAGAACTCCATTGTCTTCCAGGCCAATCCCACCTACTGGGATAAGGAAAATATCATCATCCAGACAAATACATGGACCTTTGACGACGGCACCGACGCGTCCCGTGCCTACAACGACTTTTTGAGCGGGAAGTGCGACTTCTTCGGTATGAGCGCCACCCATGTGGAGCTGGCCAAGGAGGCGGGCCTCTTTGACGAGTATGTCCGCGTCGGCTCCGTGGGCTCCACCAGCTGGTACATCGCGTTCAACCTGGACCGCCGCATGTATAACAACTTCAACGACGTGAACGCAATGGCCTCCCCCCAGTCCCACGGCAGCGTGGATGAGATCACCGGCGGCGCGGAGACCAGCGAAATCGAGGATGACGCCGCCCGGACCCATGCGGCTGTCAACAACCGCCACTTCCGCCTGGCCATCGCTTTCGCCTTCGACCGCGCCTCCTACATGGCCCAGGGCATGGGCGAGGACCTGAAGTACGTCCGGCTGCGCAACACCTTCGTGCCCGGCGACTACGTGAAGCTGGAGGCGGACACCACCATCGAGATCAACGGCACCTCCACCACCTTCCCCGCAGGGACGCTCTATGGCGAGATTGTCCAGGCCCAGATTGATGCCGACGGTTTCCCCCTCAAGGTGTGTGACCCCTCCACCGGCGCGGACGACCCCACCACAGGCTTTGACGGCTGGTACAGCCTGGACAATGCCAAGGCGGAGTTTGAGCAGGCCGTAGCGGAGCTGGCCGCCCAGGGTGTGGAGGTCTCCGCAGAGAACCCGATCTTCATCGACCTCCCCTTCGCCGGGATGCAGACGTCCAACGTCAACCAGGCGGAGGTCTACCGCCAGTGCATGGAGAAGGCATTCGGCGGCGCGGTCCAGGTCAACCTGATCGCGGGCAACAACTGGGAGGAGGTCGACGGGGCCTGCTTCTATCCCGAGGCGGGCGCGGACCACAACTATGACCTCTCGCTTCTGAACGTCTCCTGGACAGGCGACTGGGGCGACCCCAACACCTATCTGGATGTCTTTACGCCCAGCGGCGCACAGATCAGCAAATTCGGTATCTTTGGCTGATGCTCCTGTGCTGCGCATGTCCGAATAACATCAAGTCATGCCGGCGCATACAGGGGGGCGCGCCGTCCCCCTGTATGCGCTCTGGGAGGGAGTGAACGACGGCTATGGGAAAATATCTGCTCAAGCGCATCCTGCACAGCATCCTCTCTGTCATCGCGGTGGTGGCCCTGGTGATGGTCCTGGTGTATTCCCTGCTGAACCGCGACCTGCTGTTCAAGACAGACGGCACCTTCGTCAAGACCGCCAAAAACCAGCGGATCGAGTACATGTACGCCAAGTGGGAGGAGTACGGCTACCTGGACTTCGTCCCCTACACGGACTACCTCAGCAGCCTGCTCCAGAGCGGGGAGATTGACGAGGAAACCCGCGCTGCCGCCGTCGCCATCGGCCGCACGGCGGACAAGGACCCGGAGCTGGTGGGGGAGTATGTGGAGAAATTCACCAGCTACTACCAGTCCCAGGGCTATGAGATCCACCGCCTGGACGCCATCACCGCCAGCAAATACGGCAGCAAGCTGGCCGCCGGCGGCGAACAGAAGCTTTTTGCCACCAAGGATATCCCCCTCATCCAGCGGCTGGTGAAGTATTTCACCGGCCTGATCGAAATTGACAACATCCACAAGGCCACCGGGGATGTGGGGGAGCGGGGGCTCACCTTCACCCTCCACGACCCGGTCTATAACGGCAGGTTCTCCCCCGCCATCATCGGCAACGGGACCTACCACAAATATCTCCTTTATGTGGACGGCAAGTTCCCCTTTATCCACCAGAACATGGCGATCCTCCGCATGGGCACCTCCTACACCGTCAACAACGGCGTGGATGTGTTCGACACCATGAGCCGCAGCCAGGGGGCCTATGTCCTCTCGGAGACCACCTTCCCCACGAGCTTCGTGGAGCAGAGCGCGGACGACCTGCACAGCGCCACCTACCGGGAGGGCTCCCGGACCTCCAGCCCCATCAACGAGGCGCGCTTTACTGACGACTATACCAATGTAGTTACTGTCCGCAGCGCGCCGAGCAAGCTGGGCTTCTCCTTCATTATCGGCATCATCGCCACCATCCTGGCCTACTGCATCGGCGTGCCTATGGGGGTGGTTATGGCCCGGAGGAAGGACAAGCTGCTGGACAAAATCGGGACGGTGTATATCATCTTCATCATCGCCGTACCCTCCCTGGCCTACATCTTCCTCTTCAAGGCCTTCGGCGGCAAGCTGGGGCTGCCCACGCTCTTCGACATGGAGTCCAGCAGCAGGCTGATGTATGTGCTGCCCATCGTCTCCCTGGCCCTGCCCTCCATCGCCGGGACGATGAAGTGGCTGCGCCGGTACATGATCGACCAGATGAACTCCGACTATGTCAAGTTCGCCCGCTCCGGCGGCCTGACGGAGAATGAGATCTTCACCAAGCACATCCTGAAAAACGCGGCCATCCCCATCGTACACGGCATCCCCGGCTCCATCATCTTCGCCATGACCGGCGCTATCATCACCGAGCGCGTATACGTGGTCCCCGGCACAGGCAACCTGCTGACCGAGGCCATCAACAAATACGACAACGGCGTGATCGTGGGCCTGACGCTGTTCTACGCCGTGCTGTCCGTCACATCCATTATCCTGGGCGACGTGCTGATGGCAGCCGTTGACCCGCGGATTTCCTACACTTCAAAGGCGAGGTGACCGGTATGGAAAATGCTTATCAACATCTGGGCCTGAGCAAGGAGGAGCTGTTCTCCATGGTGGACCACAACGACCTGGAGACGGAGAAGATCACCGCCCCCCGTTACTCCTACTGGAGCAGCGTGTTCCGGGTGTTCTTCCGCAAAAAGGTCAATATCGTCATCCTGGCGCTGCTGGGCGTGGTGATCCTCTTTGCCTACATCTATCCCGCCGTCACGGATTACGACCCCTTTGTCAACGTGATGAACGCGGAGGCGAAGCATCTGACCCCCGCCGCCGCCATCGCCAAATATGGCTTTTCCCTCAAGTACATCCTGGGCACCGGGGCCTCGGGGGAGTCCACCTTTGAAGCCATCTGGAACGGCTCCCGGATTTCCATGTCCCTTGCGTTCCTCTGCGCGGCCATCAATATGACCATCGGCGTGATCGTCGGCGCGGTCTGGGGCTTCTCAAAGAAGGTGGACGCGGTGATGATGGAGGTCTACAACATCATCGGCAACGTGCCCTTTATCCTCTTTGTGGCCGTGATGGTGATGCTCTTTACCCCCTCCTTCATGACCCTGGTATTCGCCATGACGGTCACAGGCTGGCTGGGCATCGCCTACTCCCTGCGCATCCAGGTCATCATCATCCGGGACCGGGAGTACAACCTGGCCTCCCGCTGCCTGGGGACGAGCACCATCAAGATCGCCATGAAGAATATCCTGCCCTTCATGACCAGCTTCATCGTCACGCTGCTGGCTACGGAGATCCCCTCCTATATTGGCAGCGAGGTGTTTTTGTCCTACATTGGCCTGGGCATGAGCGAGCGCAGCCTCGGGCGGATGATCTTTGAGGCGCAGAGCGCCATGGTCACTCCGGGCTGGGAGTTTGAATTCTGGAGCCCGGTCGCCATTTCGGCCATCATCACGGTGGTGTTGTACGTGGTTGGCCAGAACCTGGGCGACGCGTCCGACCCGCGGACGCATATGTAAGGGGGCGCGCTATGGCAGAAGAGAAAAAAGTGCTGCTGTCCGTGGAGGACCTATGGGTGAAGTTCCAGGTCCGCGGCCGTACGCTGACCGCGATCCGGGGCATCTCCCTGGACATCTATGAAAACGAGGCCATCGCCATCGTGGGCGAGTCCGGCTCCGGCAAGAGCGTGTTTACCAAAACCTTTGCGGGGATGCTGGACTCCAACGGATCGATCAGCAAGGGGAAGCTGGTGTTCAACGACCCGGAGCTGACCGATGTGCGGGTGCCGTTGGACGGCGACGCCAGCCGGGCCATTGCGGGCATCCAGGAGAAGCTGGACGGGTACGCCCGGCTGGAGCTGGGCGCGGCCACCTACCGGCGGATGCTGGAGCTGGAGAGCGAGAAGCGCCAGCGGGGCCAGCTGGACGCCGGGGAGGCGAAGCGGGCAGAGGAGGAGCTGGCCGCCCTGATGGCCCGGCGCACCGAAGCCTTCAACCGCAAGCAGACCCTGGACCCGTCCAAGGAAAAGGAGAAAATCCGGGAGGCCAGCCGCCTCATCTCCCAGCTGGACAAACAGGTCAAGGAGCTGAAGAAGCGGCAGGAGCAGGCGGCCAAGGCAAAAAAGGCCGCAGCCGCCAATGACACCGCATTCAACCGGCAATTTGACCAGCAGATGGCCGCCCTGAAGGCCCAGCATGAGAAGGAGGCTGCGGGGCAGGCATCCCCCCAGTCCCTCCAGCGCAACAAGCGGCTGGCCAAGGAGGTCTACCTGTCCCTGAGCCGGTGCCCTGCCCGCCAGCGGGGCAAGCTGGAGGGCAGGCTGATGGACGCCCTGCGGGAGGCCATGCGGCTGGGGACCGACCTGGCGGACGAGGGGCAGTGCAACGCCGTGTTTGAGGACGTCACCTTCCGTGTGCGCCTCCTGGACGAGACGGACAGGGAGCTGCACGGCGCCTGCGTACTGAACCTGGCGAAAATGCAGAACGCCAACGACTGGTGCCAGATCCGCGGCCGGCGGATTGCCACCGTCTTCCAGGACCCCATGACCAGCCTCAACCCCATCATCACCATCGGCAAGCAGATCACCTCTGTCATCCTCAAGCACCAGGACTGCGGCGAGGTGGAGGCCCGCCGGCGCGCCCTGACGCTGATGCATAAGGTGGGCATCCCCAACCCTGAGGCCCGCTTTGACGACTACCCCTTCCAGTATTCCGGCGGTATGCGCCAGCGCATCGTCATCGCTATCGCCCTGTCCTGCCAGCCCAAAATCCTGATCTGCGACGAGCCGACCACGGCCCTGGATGTGACCATCCAGGCCCAGATCCTCCAGCTGATCAAGGATTTGCAGAAGGAATTTAACTATACCATCGTCTTCATCACCCACGACCTGGGGGTGGTGGCCAACATAGCCGACCGGGTAGCGGTGCTCTATGCCGGGCAGATCATTGAGCTGGGCGCTGTGGAGGAGGTCTTTTACGACCCCCGCCATCCCTATACCTGGGCGCTGCTCAGCTCGCTGCCCCAGCTGGCGCAGCAGGATACCAAGCTCTATTCCATCGCCGGTACGCCCCCCAGCCTGTACAAGGAGATTGTAGGCGATGCCTTCGCGCCCCGCAATCCCTACTGCATGAAGATCGACACGCTGCTGGAGCCGCCTATGTTCCGTGTGACGGACACCCACTATGCCAAAACCTGGCTTCTGGACCCGGACGCCCCAAGGATCGAAAAGCCGGAGGGGATTCGCGATATCCACGAGAAGCTGCTCAAGGCGTTCAATATTTAGGGGGGAGGGAAAAACGTGGCTACAATGCAACAGAGAACAGAACAGGCGGCCTCCCATCTGCCGGAGCACGGCCCCATCGACGCAAAGACCGGCAGGGAAATCCTCCTGTCCCTGAAACATGTGGACATCACCTTCGGCAAGGGTGAGGATGCTGTGCGCGCTGTCCAGGACGCGAGCTTTGACCTCTATAAGGGGGAAACCTTCTCCCTGGTGGGGGAGTCCGGCTCCGGCAAGACGACGGTAGGCCGCGCGATCATACGGGTGAACCCGCTGGCCGCGGGGGAGATCGACTTCAAGGGTGTGCGCATCTCCGGCAAGATCCCCCGGGCCCTGGACCGGGAGGTCATCCGCAGCATCCAGATGGTCTTCCAGGATCCCGCCGCCTCCCTGAACGAGCGGGCCACTGTGGACTACATCATCTCCGAGGGCCTGAGCAATTTCCACCTCTACTCCAGCGAGGCCGAGCGGGTGGCAAAGGTGGAGAAGATCATCAATGAGGTGGGGCTGCTGCCGGAGCATCTGACCCGCTATCCCCATGAGTTCTCCGGCGGCCAGCGCCAGCGCATCGGCATTGCCCGGGCCATGGTCATGGAGCCGGAGATGGTGGTGGCCGACGAGCCGATTTCCGCCCTGGACGTGTCCATCCGCGCCCAGGTGCTCAACCTCATGAAGCGGTTCCAGGAGGAGAAGGGGCTGACCTACCTCTTCATCGCCCATGACCTCTCCGTGGTGCGGTTCATTTCCGACCGCATCGGCGTCATCTATAAGGGCCGCATTGTGGAGATCGCCACAGCCTCGGAGCTGTTTGACTTCCCCCTGCACCCGTACACCCACTCCCTGATCTCCGCCATTCCCATCCCGGACCCCGTGCTGGAGAAAAATAAGATCCTTTACACCTACGACCCGTCTGTACATGACTACTCTACAGACAAGCCGGAGCTGGTCGACATCGGCCATGACCATTTCATCTACGGCAACAAGAAGGAAATCGAGGAATACAGGGCCATCCGTGAGCGGGGGGTGCCCATCAAGCCCATCCAGATCGCGGAGCCGGGCAGTGAGCCGCCGGCCAAGGCGGCGGACCGGGAGCTGGCGGCGGAGGACATCCGCATCCGACCCACCCACGATACCGGCAGCATCTGGTATATGGTACTCTCTTTTCTGCTGCCCATCCTAGGTCTGGTGGGGATGTTCCTCTTTCAGAAGTTCCACCATATGCGCAACTACAGGGCGTGTAGGAAGGGGACGGTTGCCGGATTCATCTTCCTGGCTGCGGTGCTGGCAATCTTCCTCCTGCTGCTCCTGCTGATGGTGGTCTGATTTGGGACGGGGAGACAGGCAAGGCAGGTTCCGCCCGCCGCCAGTGGAGCGCATTGAGCTGGACGAGGAGCATCTGCGCCGGCGGTTTATTACCGCGGGGGTGCTGCTGCTGTTTGGCGCGGCATTGCTGGCCTACGCCGTGATGAAATTTTTGACCCCGGCGGCGGGCTGGCAGGTGATCCAGGCCAACAGCACCGGGGAGGCGAGCTGCGCGGAGGAGATTACCTTCCTCTACGAGGCCGCATCCCCGGCGGAGGTAAAGGCCGCAGCCGCGCGGTACACCGATGCCTGCCAGAGGGCATACCGCCTGTTCCACTGCCGCCAGGAGTTCGAGGCTGTGGTGAATGTCTGCACCCTCAACCGCCGGCCCAACGAGGTCCTGGCGGTGGACGGGGCCCTGTATGAGGCGCTTGCCACAGCGGTGGGGGGTGGCCGCCGGGAACTCTACCTGGGTCCAATCTATGCGCGCTACGGCGACCTGTTTTTTTGCCAGGATGACGCGCAGCTTGTCAACTATGACCCCCGGCTCAGTGCGGACGTGGCCCGGGAGTACCAGGAGGTGCTCGCCTACGCCAACGACCCCCAGTCCATAGAGGTGGAGCTGCTGGGGGAGAATCAGGTGCGCCTGCGGGTATCGGAGGCGTATCTGGCCTATGCGGAGCGGGAGGGGATTGACCGGTTCATCGATTTTGCCTGGATGCAGGATGCCTTTGTGGTGGACCTCCTGGCCGGGGAGCTGGAGGCTGGAGGCTTTACCAAGGGCGTGCTCAGCAGCTATGACGGCTTCACGCGGAATTTGGACAGCCGGGAGGGGAGCTATGAGTATCCGCTCTACCACCGGCAGGGCGGCGAGGTCCGGTTTGCCGCAAATATGCGCTACTGGGGGCCGGCCAGCATGGTCTGCCTGCGGGATTTCCCTACCAGCGAGCAGGATTTCGGGCGGTTCTACACTCTGCGCAGCGGCGAGGTCCGCACACCCTACCTGGACACGGCAGACGCCCTGTGCAGAAACGGGGTCAGCAGCCTGCTGTGTTATGGGAGGGAGAAGGGCTGCGGCCAGCTCCTGATGGAGATGATCCCGGTGTACATTACGGAGGATTTCCGCCCAGAGGCGGTTGCTGCCATGGCGGCTGACGGCGTACAGTCGGTCTTCTGCCAGGGGGCGGCGGTGTACTATACGGAGGCGCAGGCGGTGCTGGAAGTCTCCGAGGAGGGCGGCTACACAGCGGAGCGGATCGGCCCCTGAACCGTATAGTCGAAGCGGCTGAGAATCGGTAAAGCTCGGCGGCTAAAACAGGGCGTGGACTGCGTTGTTGTCCTTGGCGGGCGTCAGCCCGCCTGCGTCCTCCGCCTTGCTACACCCCGTTTTTCCTCGCCTCCTTTTTACCGCTTCGACTATATCAGGAAAAAGCCAACCCTGAGTCCCCTAAGTTTTTTCCATCATATGCCGATATAACATATAAGGGTAAAATGTGGAAACAGGGTTGACAAGTGTGATGCGTTGTGCTGCCAGCCAATAAGCATAGCTGTGCGCTTTGGGCATGAAGGCATTTTGTGTTGCATGGACAACCATGTGACACAAAATGCCTTTTGCTTGCGCTCAGCTGCTGGCCTGATATCCAGAAAGATGGGCGTATCATCCGGGAGATAAGAACCCCGCCAATAAGTACAGGAAAGGTGATATTGGAATGTTTATTGGTCAAATACAGGCAGCCGCCCATATCGGCAAGATGGGTGTTTCAGCGGCACGCGCTCATACGCCTGCTGCGTCCATGCAAACTTCTCCCGCGCGGTATGACCGTGTGGAAATAGGAACGCGCTCCCAGGGAACGGCGCACTCCGGCATTTATCAACCCGGTTCAAATCAGATGCAGGCGATTGAAACTCCCGCTTACACCAAGGTAGCCCCTGACAGCCGTTTGCAGGCGGAGCTGCTGCCGCCGTCGGAGCAAGCGTCTTACACCGAGGAGGACGCGCTCATCAACCAGTATATGAAGCAATTCCGTGTTGACGCCTATATTTATGGAGACGGCTCTGAAAACGTTTCCTCTGAACCGTTAAAGCTGATTTTGAAAGATGAGATCCCAAAAGAGGACTTGGAGAAATTCCGCAGCGAACTCGCGGAAAAAGGACTGGGAGAAGACATTGATTGGCGTGGGGTCGAAAGCGACTTTTTGCAAATCGGCGTCAACTTCGGCAACATCGAGCGGTTCGAGCAAAAGGCCGATTACCTCGCCTCCCGGTACGCGGTTTTGAAGGATCGCATTCAAACGCAATTTACAGGTGACAAGCAGGATGCGGAGCTGCAAAAGCTGGAGCAGATTTATACAGAGGCAAAAGAGGAAATGGCAAACACCTACGCGGATAAGATCGGCGGCTTTTTCGAGGACCTGGGGCAGTCCGGAGCGGCGGAGGATATGCGAAACAGCGTTTTGGCGCTGGTAGATCAAAAGGCCAATGCTTACACGGATTACATTGAAAAAAATGGAGACTATGTGAGCATTACCGATCCCGATAAACAGTGGCTCAAGCAGGATGACGGATATATGGCGGCCCAGCTGCGGCAAAGCGCCGGCGCAGCGTCTGCGGAACCGCAGAAGCAGCCTGTTACCGGGCAGGCCCCCTACGATGGAAAGGATTTGGCGTTTGCCGGTGTTTACGCGAAAACCCTTTCCCGGCAGCTGGAAGATCCCACCTGGAATGTCTATAAAAGCGACGCGGCCCTGGGGCAGCACCTTGCGGAGCAGTACGGCGCATGGAAAACCAGCGCCGGGAACGCCGGTATCAGCACAAAGCTGTCCAATATGCTGAACGCATCCTTCGACCCGTTTATGGACCGGCTGATGGATTCGCTGGATGCACTCATTGACGGAAACCGGGGATGGGTATCTGAAAAGCCCTGGATGTCCGGCACGATTCGGACGAAATACATTAACCGGGAGAGCGTCTATCGTTCTTTCCTAAATGCGGTTTCTAAAGCGTGACAGTCAAATACAGTTTTTCGCGTGTCAAAAAGGCAGCTGCGCCCGGAGCTTTTAGCTCCAGGCGCAGCCTTTATTTTTTCTGTGTGCGGGTTACTCCTGCTCGTTTAAGGCGGCAAGCATCGCCTCCGCGTCTGCCAGCGTTACCGTATCCTTGGGGCCCAGGCGGCCCTCAGCGGGGACCAGCAGGCCCATCTGATGGGCCCACGCCAGCGCAGGCTGGGCATAACGGGCAATCTCCCCCACATCGCTGTATGCGGTCAAGCCGGGATAGTCCGCCAGCACCGGGCTGCCAGCCAAGCGCCAGAGGATCGACATCATCTGTTCACGGTTTACCACGTCGCCAGGGCCCACCTTGCCATTGCCATAGCCGCTGATCAGCTGTTCGCTGCTGGCCCAGCGGATCGCCTCGGCATAGGGGGCGTCCGCGTCCACATCACTGTAATCCATGGCATAGTTGACCACCGGACTGCCCTGGGCGGTGTGGAGAAGGACAGCAAAGGCGGAACGGGTCAGCGGCTGGGCGTCCCGGTTCAGCACCATGATGTGCTGGGCGTAGGCTTGGCCGGGGAAGGACAGGGCCACGACGTCATACCAGGCCATGATATAGGACCCGGCCTCGATCTTGTCCAATCCATCCGGGGCATCCCCTTCGTAGGCAGAAAGCGGGGTGTCTGCGTCCGCAAACAGGTAAAGGCTGCCGTTGCTGGTGGTGATTTGCAGCCTTCCGTCCACTTCCTCCACGGCCTCTACCTCATGGTAATGCGCGCCGCCAGCTTCCTGCGTGACATTGCGCACAATGGCGAAGGCGGCGGTTTGCGGCGGGAGGGAACGGGTGCTGATGGGGCTGTGGAACACATGGAGATGCTCGCCGGCCGCCAAGCCCTCCGGGCTGCTGGGGGCCATGCTGCCGCCGTCAATCCAGAAGGTCTCGCCGGAGACCCGCATCATATATTCGCCGGACTGCTCGGATTCCATAAGCAGGCCCATGATGGTTCCGTCCTCCCCGGTGACAACCTCCTTGACCGTCCCGCAGTACAGCAGGCTGTCAGGAAGGGCCTGGACTTCCTCCGTCCCCGTTTCTGTGGTAGGCGCGGGGATCTCGCCGGCCGCCCTGGCCGGGAATCCCATGGAGCAGAGCAGTACGCCGCTCAACGCCAGGGTTGCTAACTTCTTTTTCATGTCACATATCTCCTTTAAAGGTCATAATTAGGTAAGAGTAACTGTCCTCTTACTGGTATAGACGCACCGTGCTATAAAAGGTTCCCACAAAGACGAAAATTTATTGCAGCCTGTTGGCGGCACGGCAGAAAAGGAATTGCTGTTCTCTGCGTATATCTCCTGTAAACTGGGAAAAGGCAGGAAGTTTCGCGCCTACGTGCAACTTGCCGGGAGGTTTTGCCCATACTATATAGAAATAGACAGGAGTTGGGAACATGCAGGACACCTATGGCTATATCCGCGTATCCAGCACAGACCAGAACGAGGACAGGCAGGTGCGCGCAATGCGGGCGGCGGGCGTACCGGAGCGGCACATCTTTATGGACAAGCAGTCTGGAAAGGATTTCGACAGGCCGCAGTACAAACAGCTTGTAGAGCAGCTCAAGGCGGACGATTTGCTCTACATACTGAGCATCGACCGGCTGGGACGCAGCTATGAGGAAATCCAGGAGCAGTGGCGTATTTTGACCAAGGAGACGGGTGTGGATATCTGCGTCATCGACATGCCGCTGCTGGACACCAGGAACGGCAAGGACTTGATGGGCACCTTTATTGCGGATCTGGTGCTGCAAATCCTGTCCTTTGTGGCACAAAATGAGCGGGAAAGCATCCGGAAACGCCAGGAACAGGGCATTGCGGCCGCTAAGGCGCGGGGCGTACGGTTCGGACGGCCCGCCGTCGAGCCGCCGGAGAATTTTAACAGCGTTGTAACGGATTGGGAGAAAAAAAGAATCTCCTTCCATCAGGCCCTCCACCTTTGCGGCATGAGTGAGGCAACCTTCTATCGGAGATTACGTGAGCTTCGTATGATGCGGGAGGGTAAAAGTAAAAACTGTCAATAAGTACACCTTTTGATATTTGCCTATTTCTGGAAGGCACTGAAAAAGAGTATACACAAAAAAACAAAATTTCATTCTAAACCATTGCAATTGCGGATTTTGTGTGATATATTTATGTACACAGGTCGGCTGTCAAAAGGTGTACCTTTTGATAATTGTGCCCCTGTGAAGCAGGTGAGGTACGCGGAGCCAAAACCTAAAATATGGAGCGGAAAGGGGGAAAGGGGAGTTTTTTCTGTTTATCCCGCGCATTATACCATATTTATAGGAGGAACTCTAATATGAAAAACAGAGTGCTGTCAGTACTGTTGACGCTGTGCATGGTACTGGCACTGTTCCCTGGCACAGCATTTGCCGCAGGCAATAACCGGGCCGCCGAAGGTTCCATCGGTACGAATGGGAATGAAGTCTATGCGGTGGGGAGCGATGTTACACTGGCTGACCTCGTCAGTGCAGTTTCCGCCAGCGGTACTGTCGCTGTGGACAAGAGCTACACGCTGGCTGAGGATACCACCCCCGTTCAGATCAACAAGGCGTTTACCCTTAGTCTGGGTGAAAAGAACATCAACGCTGACCTCAACGTTGTAGAGGGCGGCGATCTGACCGTAACCGGCACTGGCAGCCTGACTGGCAGCCTGACCATGGCTGCCGGTACATACAGGGGCACGCTGCCCACTGGCACCAAGACTATCACTGGCGGTGCGTTCAGCATCGATGTGAGTGCGTATATTGGTGCGGACTATGAGTGTGTAAAGGGTGCCGATGGCCTTTATGTCGTCAGCGCGAAGACCACCGAGCCCGTAAAGTATACCATCACCGTGGCTGAGGCTGCAAACGGCACTGTGTCCACTGATCCGGCTAACGAGGCCGCTGAGGGCGATGTGGTGACTGTTACTGCCAACGCTAATGAAGGTTATGTGTTGGAGAAGATCACGGTTGTGGATGCCAACAGCAACAATGCAACTGTAACTGACAACAAGTTCACCATGCCCGCAGCTAATGTCACCGTCACCGTGACTTTCGCTGCTATCAAGCCGGTCGAAGTAACGCCCGCGGTGAAGGACGAGACAAACGAAGCTGGCGAGACCATCAAGGTTTCCACTGCTGAGGTGACGGCTGACGCTATCACGAAGGCTGAGGTTACGGCCAACACCATTGCGATTAAGGCTACCTCTGAATCTGCTGGCGATGTGTCCAAGGTCGAGGTTACTCTGCCTACCCAGGCGATTCTGGATAAGAAGGCTGAGGACGGCACCACAGCTGCGGTTGCGACTGTAGAGGTTTCCACTGACGTGGGTAAGGTTGCGCTCCCCACCGAGGCCCTCAGCAAGGCCGCTGGTGAGAATGTGACCATGGTCGTCGAGAAGAAGGACGCTCCCGAGGCCGCAAAGGGTGAGGATGGCAAAGAGGTCGAGGTTGCCGTTTCCTTCCAGGTGGATCTCGTGAAGGCCAGCAACAAGGATGAGAAGGTGCAGGTTAGCGGCCTGAGCTCTGAGATCAAGCTGACTTTCGATATCACGGGCCTGTGGAATAAGACTGTCAAGCCCGTGCTGGCGTACATTGATGATGCACGTAATATCACCCGCCTGAAGGGTGACTACGCTAACGGCATTATCACCGGCTTTGTGAACCACCTGTCCGAGTTCGGTGTGGTTGAGGATGTCGCGGAACCCGATGAGCCGACCACTCCCGAGGAGCCCGGTGGGCCCATAAAGGACGCTATTTCTATCGGCGCAGAGACCGAAGGCGGCGTTGGCACGGTCCGTAAGATTACTATCGACACCACGAAGGTGAGCGTTGATGGTAATTATCTCTTGGTTCGTGTCACTGCCGACGGCAAGAACATTATCTACATGGTGTCTGCCCAGGCCACGATGGATGTTTCCTATAAGGGGTCTACTGATAGCGTACTGGCTATTCTGCTTGATGGCAGCGATACGAACGTGATGCCCGATCCCGGTGATGACCTGGTTTTGGCTGGTTGCATGGCTTGGGCTGGAAAGTGATTGAGGAGGGCTAAACATGAAAAAGCAACTCACAGCCCTCTTCCTGTCCTTTGTCCTGTGCCTGGGCCTGTGCGTCCCCGCCTTTGCGGCGGAGCTGACAGGAACCTATGACAAGGATGGAAACTTGACCATTTCTGGTGGCGGTTTCCAAGCGAACGAGGATGTTTTCATCACGATCAAGGACAAAAACAGTGGCGAGCTGGTCAACATCGGTGCAGGCACGGCTGGGGAAGACGGCAGTTTCAACTGGTCTGGCTCTGCTGGTGACAAAAAAGGAGAAGACCTGAATTTCAATGCTTCTGGCGCTACGACTGGCAAAGTTGAAACTTCCGAACCCTTCGAGAAGAAGCCTGAGGAACCCACGCCTCCCACTCCCACACCCCCAACCAAGCCTGACCCTAAGCCTGACCGGCCCGTCATTGACTACCCCATCTATGATGGCGGCAACGGCGGCAGTGAGGGCACGAAGAAGCCCTCCGTCAAGACCTACGCCATCAGCGTGCCCTCCAATGTGGCACACGGCACAGTCAGCGTCCTGTGGCCCTCGGCCGCGTGGGGCGATACAGTGACCATCACCGCCACCCCCGAGGCCGGCTATGAGCTGGACACCCTGACCGTGACGGACAAGGCCGGCAACGAGCTGACTGTGACCGACCGGGGCAACAACAAATACACCTTCGTGATGCCCGAGGGCGAGGTCAGCATCCAGGCCAGCTTCAAGGTCTCCGAGAAGAAGCAGCCCACCATCACCACCCTGCCCGCAACCATTCCCTTCAAGGACGTTGCCCCCGGCAGCTGGTACTATGACGCGGTGCGCTTCGTCTACGGCAAGGGCATGATGAACGGCACCTCCCCCACCGCCTTCTCCCCCAACGCCACCACCAGCCGGGGCATGATCGTGACGATCCTGTACCGCCTGGAGGGCGAGCCCGCCGCGGGTACCGCCAGCTTTACCGACGTGCCCGCCGGGCAGTGGTACAGCAAGGCTGTGGCCTGGGCGGCTCAGAACGGGATTGTTGACGGCTACGGCAGCGGCGCTTTCGGCCCCAACGACAACATTACCCGTGAGCAGATGGCGGCTATCCTGTACCGTTACGCCTCCTACAAGGGCTACAGCGTGACGGCCAGCTCCAGCACGTCCAGCTACTCCGACGCATCCCAGATCAGCAGCTATGCACAGACCGCCATGAGCTGGGCCAATGCAACCGGCCTGATCACCGGCACCAGCAGCACGACCCTTGCCCCCAAGGGCAACGCCACCCGTGCGCAGGCCGCGATGATCCTCATGCGCTTCTGTGAGGTAGTCGTAGGATAAGCTTTCCCAGGGATTTTCCTCTTTTCCGGGACCGGGTCCCGGGACGGCCAGCCGGTTGACCGGCTGGCCGTTTCTTTACGCGGAAAGGGCTCCGTGCAATGTTGCCGTAAATAGGAGGTTGTCCTTTCCCCGTCCCCGTGGTACAATAGAAAAAGCGTGTAAAATTCTTTTTGATACTTTTTCTTTTAAGAAAAAGTATGATTACCTTTCGTATATTACCAGTATACGACTACAGGAGGACAACCACATGCACCCATTTGAAGAGATCGACTTGCAGGACTGCCCGCTCTGCCAGGGCGCGGGCTGCCTGGAGGAGGAGGGCGGCTGGTGCGTCTATGTCCAGTGCCTGGACTGCGGCTGCCACACCGCCGAGCTCGCCTACCGCGACGAGGCGGAACGCCAGGAGATGGCCCGCCGCGTTGCGCGCCACTGGAACCTGGGCAAGGTCATCTATCCGGGCCCCGGCGATTGACGCCAGGGCCCGGCCCCTTTCCGCCGCCGGCCGGGCGGGTTTTGTTGATTACCCGTTGACTTTAGTAATTAAAATTGATAAAGTATCTGGTAGATACATCGGATGATACCAGACTGTTTGGAGGACGCTACATGGTTATCACAGATTTTTTGGAGCGGAATGCCCGGCTGTACGGCGCGGAAACCGCACTGGTGGAGATCAACCCCTCGGAGGAGCGCGACCGGGCCGTCACCTGGCGGGAGGCCAGCCTCATTGAAAGCGCCCAGCCCGACGCCCCCTACCGCCGCGCCCTGAGCTGGCGGGATTTCGACCGCCGGGCCAACCGCTTTGCCAACCTGCTGCTCAGCCGCGGCATGGAGCAGGGTGCCAAGGTGGGCATTTTGATGATGAACTGCCTGGAGTGGCTGCCGGTCTACTTCGGCATCCTGAAAGCGGGCTGCGTCGCCGTGCCCCTGAACTTCCGCTACTCCAGCGAGGAGATCAAATACTGCCTGGAGCTGGCGGACGTGGAGGTCCTGGTGTTCGGGCCGGAGTTCGTGGGGCGGATGGACGCGCTTGCGGGCAGCCTCCCCCAGGTGCGGATGATGTTTTTCGTGGGCCGGGACAAGCCCGCCTACGCGGAGGACTGCACCAAGCTGATGGGCTTCTGCTCCTCCAGCGCACCGCCGGTGGCCCTGGAGGAGACGGGCTATGCGGCCATCTACTTTTCCTCCGGCACCACCGGCTTTCCCAAAGCCATCCTGCACAACCACCGCGCCCTGGTCAGCTCCTGCGAGACGGAGCACAACCACCACGGCCAGACACGGGAGGATGTGTTTTTGTGCATCCAGCCCCTGTACCACACGGGGGCTAAGATGCACTGGTTCGGCAGCCTGCTCTCCGGCAGCCGTGCCGTGCTGCTGCGGGGGGTAAAGCCGGAGTGGATCCTCCGGGCAGTCACGGAGGAAAAATGCACCATCGTCTGGCTGCTGGTGCCCTGGGCCCAGGACCTGCTGGACGCCATTGAGGCGGGCAAGGTGGAGCTGGACAGCTATTTGCTGGACCAGTGGCGGCTGATGCACATCGGCGCGCAGCCGGTGCCGCCCAGCCTGATCCACCGCTGGAAACAGCTCTTCCCCCACCACCAGTACGACACAAACTACGGCCTGAGCGAGTCCCTCGGGCCCGGCTGTGTCCATCTGGGCATGGAGAATATCCGCAAAATCGGGGCGATTGGCAAGCCTGGCTACCACTGGGAGGCCAGGATTGTGGACGAACAGGGCCGGGAGGTCCCACAGGGGGAGATTGGCGAGCTGGCGGTGCGGGGCCCCGGCGTGATGCTCTGCTACTACAAAAACCAGGAGGCTACGGACGAAATCCTCAAGGACGGCTGGCTCTACACCGGCGACATGGCCCGGATGGATGGGGACGGCTTCATCTTCCTGGTGGACCGCAAGAAGGACGTCGTCATCTCCGGCGGGGAGAACCTCTACCCAGTCCAGATCGAGGATTTCCTGCGCAAGTACGATAAGGTCAAGGATGTGGCGGTCATCGGCCTGCCCGACGCCCGTCTGGGCGAGATTGCCGCGGCAATCATTGAGGTGAAGGAGGGCCAGGACTGCACAGAGGCAGAGATTGCCCAATTCTGCACCGATCTGCCCCGCTACAAGCGGCCCCGCCGGATCATCTTTGACCGTGTGCCGCGCAACCCCACCGGGAAGATCGAAAAGCCGGCCCTGCGGGAGAAGTACTGCCACGGCAGGCTGGTGGAGGCGCAGATCAGCAACTGACACCCCCTGCTCTGCCCTTCACATCCCGGCCCTCCCTGGTTTTGGCCTCCGGTTCTACCTTGACATTGGGCTTCATTCAGGGTAATATCATAAGAGATATGGACGAAAAACGGCAGATAAAGTGGCTGCGCGGTTGGGTGGCGGTGTTTATCGCCATCTCCGTGGCGCCGGCCCTTCACCAAGGCGCCTGACCGGAGACGGCTGGATGAGGCGTCCTCCTGCTATGGGCGGCAGGTCACTGTCACGGTGAGGGATTCCATTGGGGAGAATAACGACTAGTGCGCCCCAGCGGGGCGAATCCATCTCTATAGGAGGGAATCACGCGATGAAACAACTGATGCTGGGCAACGAGGCGGTTGCCCGGGGCTTGTACGAGGCGGGCTGCACCTTTGTCTCCAGCTATCCTGGCACCCCCAGCACGGAGATCACCGAAGCAGCCGCCAAATACCCGGAGCTCTACGCCGAGTGGGCGCCCAATGAGAAGGTGGCTATGGAGTCGGCCTTCGGCGCGTCTCTGGCGGGCCGCCGCAGCTTCTGCGGCATGAAGCATGTGGGGCTGAATGTGGCCGCTGACCCCCTGTTTACCCTCTCCTACACCGGTGTGCGGGGCGGTATGGTGGTCGCCGTGGCGGATGACGCGGGGATGCATTCCTCCCAGAACGAGCAGGACTCCCGCCACTATGCCATGGCCGCCAAGCTCCCGATGCTGGAGCCCAGCGACTCCGCCGAGGCGCTGGACTTCACGAAGCTGGCCTATGAGCTCTCCGAGGCCTTTGACACCCCGGTGATCCTGAAGATGTGTACCCGCGTCGCCCACTCCCAGAGCGTGGTGGAGACAGGGGAGCGGGATGAGGCCCCCGAAAAGCCCTATGAGAAGGATGGGGCCAAGTACATCATGATGCCCGTCAATGCCAAACGCCGCCACCCCCTGGTGGAGGAGCGCACCGCGAAGATTGCCGAGTGGGCGGAACATGCCTCCGTCAACCGCATCGAGGCGGGCAAGGACTATACACTCGGGATCATCACCTCATCCACCAGCTATCAGTACGTGAAGGAGGCCTGCGGCAATACCTACCCGGTACTGAAGCTGGGCATGGTCTGGCCCCTGCCGGTGGAGAAGATCAAGACCTTTTCCGCAGGCGTGGGCCGGGTGGTGGTCGTGGAGGAGCTGGACGGCTTTATTGAGGCCCACTGCCGGAGCATCGGCGTGGCGGTGGAGGGCAAGAGCCTCTTCCCCTGTGTGGGCGAGCTCAGCCAGAATATGGTGGCCGCGCAGCTGGGCCGTCCCCATTGTACGGGCGCACAGCTGGAGGAGGGCATCCCGCCTAGGCCCCCGGTCATGTGCGCCGGATGCCCCCACAGAGGGCTCTTTTACACCCTGAAAAAGAACAACCTCACCGTGCTGGGGGACATTGGCTGCTATACCCTGGGTGCGGCCGCGCCGCTGGGGGCCATGGACTCCACCATCTGCATGGGTGCGTCAGTCTCCAGCCTCCACGGCTTTAACAAGGCTACCGGCGGGGAGAGCGAGGGGAGGACTGTAGCCGTCATCGGTGACTCCACCTTCATGCACTCCGGCGTCACGGGCCTGATCAACACAGCCTACAACGAGTCCAACTCCACGGTGATCATCCTGGACAATTCGATTACCGGCATGACCGGCCACCAGCAGAACCCAACCACCGGCTTCAACCTCAAGGGCGACCCCTGCACGAAGATCGACCTGGAGGGCCTGTGCCGGGCCGTGGGCATCAGCCGGGTGCGGGTGGTGGACCCCTACGATCTGACGGCCTGCGACACGGCGGTAAAGGAGGAGCTGGCGGCCAGGGAGCCGTCGGTCATCATCTCCCGCCGCCCCTGCGCCCTGCTCAAATACGTCAGGCACCCCGGCCCCATCGCGGCAGACCCGGACAAGTGCGTGGGGTGCAAGTCCTGTATGCGGATTGGCTGCCCCGCCATCAGCATTGTGGACGGCAAGGCTGCGATTGACAGCACCCTTTGCACCGGCTGCGGCGTGTGCAGCCAGCTGTGCAAGTTTGACGCCCTGGGCGGGAAGAAGGAGGCGTGAACATGGAGACAAAGAACATCATGATTGCCGGCGTAGGCGGCCAGGGCACCCTGCTGGCCAGCAAGCTCCTGGGCCGCCTGCTCCTGGGCAAGGGCTATGATGTCAAGGTCAGCGAGGTACACGGCATGAGCCAGCGGGGCGGCAGTGTAGTGACCTATGTCCGCTGGGGGGAGAAGGTTTACTCCCCGATCATCGATAAGGGGCAGGCGGACGTGATCCTCTCCTTTGAGCTGCTGGAGGCCGCCCGCTGGGCGGAATACCTGAAGCCCGGCGGACGGATCATCACCAATACCCAGCAGGTGAACCCCATGCCGGTCATCACCGGCGCGGCCCAGTACCCCCAGGGGCTGGAGGGGAAGCTGTGCGCCGCGGGCATCGATCTGGATGCCATTGACGCCCTCTCCCTGGCGGAGGAGGCCGGGAGCAGCAGGGCGGTGAACCTTGTGCTTCTGGGCAGGCTCTCCAAGTGGTTGGATTTCACCGAGGATGAGTGGATGGCGGCGATTGAGCAGAGCGTACCGCCGAAATTCCTGGAGATGAACAGGAGGGCCTTTGCCCTGGGGCGGGGCTATTAGGCAGAAAAAACCGGCGGGGGAATGTGTTCCCCGCCGGTTTTATACGGAACCGCCGCTGTTTGACGATATGCTGACAGGCTTTCCCCGGCACTGCCGGGGAAAGCCTGTTTCTCAGTCCACAATATCAACGGAAACTTTCTGGCCGTTACGCTGGGCACAGGAGCGGACCAGGGTCCGGATCTCCTTGGCAATGCGGCCCTGCCGGCCGATTACCTTGCCCATGTCGTCAGGGGCGACACGCAGCTCCAGCGTCAGCTCCTGCTCCCCCTCGACCTCTGTGACAGAGACGGCATCGGGGTTTTCCACCAGGTTCCTGGCGATGTAGAGCAGCAAGTCCTTCATGCCATGCCCTGTCTCCATTAGAGCACGTCTACCTTCTTGAGCAGGGTACGGACCGTGTCGGTGGGCTGTGCGCCGGTCTTGATCCACTCGCGGGCGCGCTCAGCGTCGATCTTGATCTCAGCGGGGGAGACGCAGGGGTTGTATGTGCCGATTTCCTCAATGAAGCGGCCGTCGCGGGGATAACGGCTGTCAGCAACCACCACGCGGTAGAAAGGGGCCTTCTTTGCACCCATGCGGCGCAGTCTGATCTTAACCATGATTTGTTTCCTCCAAAAATTTTCTTTTGATCATTCGTTATTGTATCACAAATGCTGGCGCATTTTTGACTGTATACCGGGGCTTACTTCAGCCGTTTCTTCCGGCCAAAGCCGTGCATCTTGCCCATGCCGCCCACCTTCCCCAGGCTGGGCATCTTCCCCAGGCCGAGGGGCATCCTGCCCTTGGAGAGCTGCCGGGTGAGCTGAAGCATCAGCTCGTACTGCTTGAGCAGCCGGTTGACGTCGGAGACCTCCAGGCCGCAGCCGGCTGCTACGCGCTTCTTCCGGCTGGCGTCCAACAGGCTGGGGGTTTCCCGCTCCTTGGGGGTCATGGACAGGACAATGGCCTCCTGGCGGTTGAGAAGCTTGTCGTCAATCTGCGCACCGGCCATCTGCTTGCCCATCTGGCCGGGCATCATGCCCGCCAGCTGGCTGAGGTCGCCCATCTTGCGCAGCTGGTTCATCTGCTCCATGTAGTCGGAGAGGGTGAAGCGGTTCTTTTTCAGCTTCGCCTCCAGCTCCGCGGTCTTCTTCTCGTCGAAGCTCTGCTCCGCCCGCTCAATCAGGGAGAGCATGTCGCCCATGCCCAGGATGCGGGAGGCCATACGGTCGGGGTGGAAGAGCTCGATCATGTCCAGCTTCTCGCCCGTGCCGACGAACTTGATGGGCTTGCCGGTGGCGGCACGGATGGACAGGGCTGCGCCGCCGCGGGCATCGCCGTCCAGCTTGGTCAGCAACACGCCGTCAATGCCCAGGGCGTCGTCAAAGGCGGTAGCCGCGCTGACAGCGTCCTGGCCGGTCATGGCGTCCACTACCAGCAGGATCTCGTTGGGCTGGACAGCGCCCTTGATCTTCTTCAGTTCCTCCATGAGCTGCTGGTCGATGTGGAGGCGGCCGGCGGTGTCCAGCAGCACGGTGTCATAGCCGTTGTCCCGGGCGTAGCGCACAGCGTGCTGGGCGATCTGGACCGGGTTGACCTGGCCCAGCGCGAACACGGGGATATCCAGCTGTTCGCCCACCACCTGCAGCTGATTGATAGCGGCGGGGCGGTACACGTCGCAGGCCACCAGCAGCGGGCGTTTGCCCATGTTCTTTTTCAGATACCCGGCCAGCTTGGCGCCGTTGGTGGTCTTACCTGCGCCTTGCAGGCCCACCATCATGATGACCGTGGGGGGATGGGAGGCCATGGCCAGCTTTTCGTTGCCGCCGCCCATGAGGACGGTCAGCTCCTCGTTGACGATCTTGATGATCTGCTGGGCGGGGGTCAGGCTCTCCAGCACGTCCGTGCCTACGGCGCGCTCCGTGACCTTGGCGACAAAATCCTTGACCACGCCATAGCTGACGTCGGCGTCCAGCAGGGCCAGACGCACCTCGCGCATAGCCTCCTTGACGTCGGCCTCGGTAATGCGCCCCTTGCCGCGCAGACGTCTAAACGCGGCGTTCAGTTTTTCGGAAAGGCCCTCAAATGCCACCGGCTCTCACTCCTTCCTACTCTTTCAGTGCCTGGGCTGACAGGGAGATCGTGTCGGCCAGGGCGTCGATGCGCCGGTCCTCGTACTGCCGGTAGTTGATGGTTTTCAACTCCGCGGCCGCGTTCTGGATGGCGGCGATATGGGTCTGCATCTGGAGGAATCGGCGGATGAGGCCGGTCTTGTCCTCAACGTCCTGCATAACCCCCTCCGCCCGGACGATCACATCCCGGACGCCCTGGCGGCTGATGCCGCTGTTCTCCGCGATCTCAGACAGGCTGAGATCCTCATTATAATAGAGGTCAAAAAATTCCTTCTGCCGCTCGGTCAGGAGATCACCGTAAAAATCGAACAGCATGGTCATGCGGTAGGTCTGATTTTTCACGCTGTCGCCTCCTTTGTGTAAAGCGGCTGTGCTTTACAAGCGTACCTATCTTACCGCACTTTCCCACAAAAGTCAAGAGGTATACAAAAAACCCCTGTTGAAAATTTGTCCCGCCTGCGCCTCATTTTTCCGCCGCGCACTTGATTTTCGGCGGCAATTCTACTATGATAAATGCGGCTGGTGCGGCGGGGATAGGGCCCCGGAGCAAGCAAGCTGTACGCCCGGAGGGAAATTGAGAAGGGGAGCGTTTGGTATGATACGGGAAATTATGAAGGACACCGCATTCCTCTCGCAAAAGGCGGAGCCCGCCACGCTGGAGGACCTGCCTGCGGCAGAGGACCTTTTGGAGACCCTGAAAGCCCACAAGGAGAGCTGCGTAGGCATGGCGGCAAATATGATCGGGGTCAACAAGCGGATCATCGCCTTTGAGGACGGGAAGGGCTATACGGTGATGTTCAACCCGGAGATCATCAAACGCTCCGGCCCCTATGAGATCCGGGAGGGCTGCCTGTCCCTTCCCGGGATGCGGCCAGCCCGGCGGTGGAAGTCCATTAAGGTGCAATACCAGAACGAGAAGCTTCAAATGCGGTATAAAACCTTTACCGGCTGGACGGCGCAGATCATCCAGCATGAGCTTGACCACTGTGAGGGCATCCTGATTTGAGCGGGCCCTCCCTACGGAGCAAGAGAGACAGAACCCCTGCCTGATGGCAGTTTTATTACACATCACTATAAAACCGAAGGAGGTACCCTTTATGCGCGGCATCCCATCCCTGATTACGGATATCCGTAAGAAAGTATTTACCGAGGTGGCACGGATGGCCTATGAGGACGGCGGCTTCTCCAGAGTGGAGGACTTGCCCTACGTCATTGTCCCCGGTGAAAACCCCCTCCACCGGGAATCCATCTTCCTGGAGCGGGCCATCGCCAAGGAGCGGGTCCGGCTGGCGATGGGCCTGTCCATCCGCCCGGTGCAGACCCGGACCCTCATGACGGAGGGCATGGACCACGCCGCTATTGCGGAGCAGTACTACGAGCCACCCCTCATCAACATCATCCCCTACGCCTGCCATGCCTGCCCCACCAAGCAGTACCGCGTCACGGAGAACTGCCAGAACTGTCTGGCGGCCTCCTGCCAGAAGGTCTGCCCCAAAGGGGCGATCTCCTTTGCCAACAGCAAGAGCCGCATCGACCCGGAGAAGTGCATCAAGTGCGGCAAGTGCGCGAAGGCGTGCCCCTATAACGCCATCATCTATATGGAGCGGCCCTGCGTCGCCGCCTGCGGCGTGGACGCGATTGGGACAGACAGCCAGGGCAGGGCTGTGATTGACCAGGACAAGTGCGTGGCCTGCGGCCAGTGCCTGGTCAGCTGCCCCTTTGGCGCCATTGTGGACAAGGGCCAGATCTTCCAGGTGATCCGCTCCATCATGCAGAAGGACCAGGTCATCGCCATCGTGGCCCCCGCCTTTATCGGGCAGTTTGGCAAGCACTCCACCCCGGAAAAGTTTACCGCCGCCATGAAGCAGCTGGGCTTTGACCAGGTGGTGGAGGTTGCTGTGGGCGCGGATATGTGTACCATCGAGGAGGCCAAGGACTTCTTGGAGAAGGTCCCCGCCCAGCAGGACTTTATGGCAACCTCCTGCTGCCCGGCATGGCATTCTATGGTAGAAAAGCTTTTCCCGGACCAGTTCCCCAATATCTCCATGACCTTGACGCCCATGGTGTTTACCGCCCGTCTGGTGAAAAAGGAGCACCCCGGCTGCAAGGTCGTCTTCGTGGGCCCCTGCGCCGCCAAGAAGCTGGAGGCCATCCGGGAGAATATCCGCTCCGATGTGGACTTTGTATTGACCTTCGAGGAGCTCCAGGGGATGTTCGCCGCAAAGGATATCGATTTTGCCACCATCCCGGAGGGGGAGCCCATGCGGGAGGGGACTGCGGCGGGAAGAGGCTTTGCAGTATCCGGCGGTGTGGCCGGCGCTGTGAAGGACCTCATCCATCAGACCCATCCCGACCTTGAGATTAAGACGGCCGGGGCGGAGGGGCTGCGGGAATGCCGGAAGCTGATGACCCTGGCAAAGGCCGGGAAATACAAAGGCTACCTGTTAGAGGGCATGGCCTGCCCCGGCGGCTGTGTGGCCGGCGCAGGGACGCTGCTCCCCATCGATCTTGCCGCCGCCGTGGTGGGGCGTTATCAGAAGGAGGCCGACCAGGAAAGCCCGATGAGCAGCAAATACCGGGACGTTGGAGAGCATTTGGACTAATAGGACATCTACTGGAGGTGGTGCGCCAGAACCTGTGCAGCGTCATCCGCACGGGGACAGAGTTCATCTTTGTGGAGCCGGACGCTTTCAGCGGGGCCATAGGCGCCGCTGCCGTGTCCATCTGCCAGGATCTGGAGACTTATGTAGAGTAAAGGAGGCCCGCTATGGCGGTATTTTTTCTAGTGAGCCTGCTGGCCAGCGCCGTGGGGGCAATCTGCGGCATAGGCGGCGGAGTGATTATCAAACCAGTACTGGACCTGCTCCATCTGGAGACAGTCCAGGCGATCAGTTTCCTCTCCGGATGCACGGTGCTGTCCATGAGCTGCTATTCTGTGGGGCGGGCAATGCTGTCTGGAGAGCGGCGGGTCTCCCTGTCCACAGGCACGCCTCTGGCCCTGGGGGCGGCTGTAGGAGGGCTGCTGGGCAGCCAGCTGTTTACTGCGGTAAAGGCCATGTTCGAGAACCCCAACACGGTGGGGGCTGTCCAGGCGGTGTGCCTGGCCGCTGTCACCGCCGGAACCCTGGTGTACACAGTCAACAAGAGGCGCATCACCACCCACCGGCTGAGCAGCTGGCTGGCCTGCGCGGTGATCGGGCTGGCGTTGGGGTGCATATCCAGTTTTCTGGGCATCGGCGGTGGGCCCATCAATCTGGTGGTGCTGTACTTCTTTTTCAGTATGGACACCAAGACCGCCGCAGCCAACAGCCTATACATCATCCTTTGCAGCCAGCTGGCGAGTGTGCTGTCCACCCTGGCCTCTGGCGCAGTCCCCTCCTTCCGCCCGGCCGTGCTGGCGCTGATGGTGGCCGGCGGCATCGGCGGCGGGATGATCGGACGGAGCCTGAACAAGCGGATGGACAACCGGGCAGTGGACAGGCTGTTTATTGGCCTGATGGCGGTTATCATTGGCATCAGCATTTACAACGGCATCCGGTATGCAGATGCTTGACGCACACCTGTCTCCAGGATCGAGGAATAAAAAGCAGCCCCCGATTGTGCTGTCCGCACAATCGGGGGCTGTTCACGTTTGATCGGGCTGCTGTTTTCTCTGTTATAAGCTGGCCGTCTCCCGGCCCAAAACGTACCGTTCAATCGCCAGGGCCGCGCCATCCTCCGCATTGGAGGCTGTTACTGCATCGGCGGCGGCCTTTACCTCCGCCGGGGCGCTGCCCATAGCAACCCCCAGCCCAGCCGCAGTCAGGCTGGAGATGTCGTTCCCGCTGTCCCCCAGGGCCATCACATGGGCCATGTCCACCCCCAGCAGGCGGCAGACCGTACGGATACCCTCCGCTTTGGTGGCCGCCCGGCAGGTGACCTCCAGCGAGGCGGAGGTGGCCCAGGCGTAGGACAGGGGCAGCGTCTCCAGAACCGGCGACAGCTCCTTCCACACCGCAGGCGTGACGCCCAGGAGGTTGGCCTTCTCAAAGACCCGACCCGCCCCGGCGGCAAACGACTCCATGTCCTCCACAAGCCGGCCCCGCTGCTCCAGGACGCTGAGGTGGAAACGCAGGCCCTCTATGGTGCGCTCCCGGTCCAGGCAGGCCTGGGTCAGGTGCAGGGTCCCGCCAACGGAGAGCTCTATGGGTATATCCAGCTGCTCCGCTGCCCGGATCAGGGGAGCCAATTCCTCCGCGGCCATGTAGTGGGCGGAGACAATCTCGCCAGTCCGCAGCCGCCGCACCTCCGCGCCGTTGCACAGCACCACCAAATCTGCCCAGTCCGGCATGGCCTGGATCGGCGGGGGGAGCAGCAGGTACTGCCGCCCGGTGGCAGGTACAATGGACACCCCCCGCCGGTGCGCCTCCAATAGCGCCGCCTCCAGGCGGGGGGTGAAGGAGGCGTGGTCAGGGCACAGGGCGGTGCCGTCCAGATCCATAGCAATCAGTTGGATATCCATGCGTTTGCCTTTCCGCCGCTCAGGGCTCTACTAAGGTAAACCGGCCGCCCCGGCGGATGCAGTCCGCCAGCAGCATGGCCGCCTCCGGCACATGGCCGATCACATTGACCCGCGGGTCAGCGGGGAAGTCCGCCCGGAGCAGCTGGATTTCCCCGGCGTAGCGGCCATAGCGGTCATTATCCAGGGTGACGCTCCCCCGGGGGCGGGGCTCGCAGGGCCCTGCCGCGGCAGGCCCGCCGAAGCAGGAGTACTCCCGGGATTCGGTGAAGCGTACCAGCTTGGCGGGAGAATCCACCCGGCAGGTGAAGACGCGGCCATAGAGGGCCTCCCGGCCGGGCTCCAGCTGGGCGGGGATACTCAGCACACCCTCCTCCTGGAAACGCCGGATGCGCCCCTGCTCCACCGCGCTCAGCTCCGGGTCGCCCAGGAAGATGCCATCCATGCCAAAGCGCAGAGCAAGGTCCGCATAGCAGGCGGAGGGGAGCTGGCCCCGGTGCTCCTCCAGGGTGGGCAGGCCCGCGTGGACCGGCCCCCGCAGGGCCAGATCACCGGGCAGGAAGGCCAGGACCTTCAGCCCCGCCTGCTGGAGGGCGCGGGTGCTCTCTGATAAAAACGCGCTGTCCAGCCCGGTTTCCGGCCTGGGATAAAAATTGTGCATCGCCATAACCAGCTCACCGGCGGCGGCAATCCTGGCCCCGGCCTCCGGCGTGGTGGTGGAGGCGTTGAGGACAATCGGGAGCTGCGCCGCCAGTGCGGCGGTTTCATCCTCCGTGAAGCCGTAATCAATGCGTAGCGCCCACACCCGCAGCCGCTTGGCGAGCCGGACCAGGTCCGGCTCGCCAAATTGTGCGACTGTCTTAACGGATACGTCCGCGATGATCCGGTATCCGGCCTCTGCCAGCCAGTGGCAGACCGCCTCGGCCCGGGTGCAGTAATCCGGCCCGAACTCCTCGCTGATGTGCAGGGAGAGGAACACCGGCGCGTCCATACCGGCGGAACGCTCCAGCATGGGCTGCTGGGCATCAAAGGTGGAGAGATAGACGGAGTAGCCTAAAGGATCAGACATTGGCGACATCCTCGGCCTTGATGCCGAACCAGGTGATGATGAAGCCCATGATATAGGCGATGATGATGCCCAGGAAGAAGTAGAGCATCATGGAGGGGGTCCGCATCAGGGGGACCGCCACCAGGCCGGAGGGGCCCCAAGCGATGGCCTGCACGTGCATGAGCATCACGAACGCGCCGCCGAAGCCAGCGCCCAGGCCGGCAGTGACGAAGGGCTTGCCCATGGGGAGCGTAACGCCGTAGATCAGAGGCTCGCCTACGCCCAGCACACCGGCAGGCAGGGCGCCAATGATGGTCTGCTGCATCCGCAGGTTATTCACCTGACGGGCCTTCAGGTAGATGGCCAGAGCTGCGCCCACCTGGCCCGCACCGGCCATAGCCAGGCAGGGGAACAGGGTTACGCCGCCGAGGGTCTCCAGCTGCACCGCATAGATGGGGATCAGGCCGTGATGCAGGCCCAGCAGGACCATGGGCAGGAAGACCGCGCTCATGACATAGCCGGAGATGATGCTGACTACGGGGTTAGAGGAATTGATGAGCAGGCTGAGGGCGCCCACCAGGATGTCGGAGAGGAAACCGGTGACCGGCATGAGGATGAAGACGTAGACAACGCCGACTGCGATCATGCTCAGCAGGGGGGTGAGGATCAAATCCAGCACATCGGGGATCACCTTGCGCAGGGCCTTCTCCACCTTGGAGAGGATCCACACGCCAATAATGACGCCGATGATACCGCCCTTGCCGGTGGTCAGGATGGAGTTCAGGGGCACATCCGCGTTGTACAGGCCCAGCAGCGTGGAGATGGTCACGATCTGGGAGCCGATGGAGATGCCGCCGATCATGCCGCCCAGGGCAGGGGTCGCGCCGAATTCCTTGGCTGCGTTAATGCCGGTGTAGATGGCAAAATAGCCCAGGAAGGACGCGCCGAAGAGGCTGAACAGGGTCTGGATGATGAAGATGATGCCTGCGCCGGAAGCGATGGCCTCGGGGAACAGCTGGCCCATGAGGCTGGCCAGGCCGTTGAAGAGGCCGGCGGCGATCACCGCGGGGATCATGGGGATAAAGATGTTGGCAATGGTGCGCAGGCCCTGCTTGAGGGGGCTGTCCTTCTGGCCGGCCTTCATGGCGGCCTTATTGGACTGCCAATCGTTATCGGTGCTCATACCGTTCTGGACGCCGGCGTCCACCACGAACAGGTCGCAGACCTTCTTTGCCTTGCCGGGCCCCAGGATGACCTGGAGGGTGGCATCCTCTACCACGCCCAGTACGCCGTCGGTGGCCTTCAGCTGGGCGATCTTTGCCTTGGAGTTGTCTTTGAGCTGGATGCGCAGGCGGGTCATGCAGTTGGCTGCGCTGACGACGTTGCTCTTACCGCCGACCAGCTCCAGGATCTTGCGGGATAACTCTTGGTTCGTCATATTTGTACCTCCAATTCTACAATTAAACACACGGATAAAGCGGATACCGCAGCCCCGAAACGGGGCCGTAAAAATGGCGCACGCCATTTTCGCGCTGATGCTGCCGGGGATGCGGGAAACCGAAATCGATTACTGGATGGCCTCCCGTACATGGCCTCTGGCCTTCTCCAGGCGGGCGGCGGCTTCCTCTGCGCCGCAGTTTGCCAGGATCATGGTGATGGCGGTCTTGACGCTGCCGCCGGCGGCGGTGATCTTCTCCCGGGCGGCCGCCTGGTCTACGCCGGTGGCCTCCATGACGATCTTCTCCGCCCGGCGGTGCAGCTTCTCATTGGTCTGCATCACGTCTACCATCAGGTTTTGGTAGGCTTTGCCTACGCCCACCATGGAGGCGGTGGAGATCATGTTCAGGACCAGCTTCTGGGCAGTGCCGGCCTTCAGGCGGGTGGAGCCGGTGAGGACCTCGGGCCCTACCACCACCTCCACAGCCAGGCCGGCGGCCTTGCCGATCTCAGAGCCCGCGTTGCAGGAGACGGCGGCAGTGCGGCAGCCCACCTCCTTCGCGTAAGCCAGCGCGCCGAGGACGTAGGGGGTGCGGCCGCTGGCGGCGATGCCAATGACCAGATCCCGGCTCTCCAGGCCGTTTTTCACCAGATCCTCCCGCCCCATCTCACGGCTGTCCTCCGCGCCCTCCACGGCTTTGAGGAACGCCTGGTCGCCGCCGGCAATCAGGCCGACCATCCGGTCCGGGGCGACGCCGAAGGTGGGGGGGCACTCTGCCGCGTCCAGCACACCCAGACGGCCGCTGGTGCCCGCGCCTATGTAGAACACGCGGCCGCCGGCCTCCAGAGAGGCGATGGCCCACTCCACTACGTTGGCGATTTGGGGCAGCACCGGCGCGATGGCGGCGGGAACCTTGGCGTCCTCGCGGTTCATAGCCGTGACGACCTCCAATGGGCTCATGCGGTCCAGCTCCATCGTGTCTGGGTTGCGGGTTTCTGTCGTCATTTTGTCTAAGTTGATTTCCAAAATGCAATTTCTCCTTTCCTTGTCGGACTTCCCATGCGTCAGCGCCGCAAAACACCAACCGGCGGCTGCGCATTGTGGATGGGGAGCCGAGCTGTTGAAATGTGTGGTTTCCCGGCGCTCCGGGGTTCGGAGGACGGGTCAGCGCGGTATCGGTTGCAACTTTATAGTAAAGAAAAATTTCTTTTAAGTCAACTGATTGGTATGGATATGGTACATTCTTTCAAAAGCTGGTTCAAACAGAGCGGGAATTGGCATTATGGTGGAACTTCTCCTTTTTCAGCTCCCTGTTTTTATGCAAATATACATGCTGGCAGATAATCCGAAATGATTCAAAACGATGCCCGTTTATGAAGAGGGAACCCCGAAGGTGATAGATGCTCTGTGAAATAGGATGAGATGGGGGAGACAGCCTGAAACCGACCGGGCTTCATTACCATAGCCCTGTCCGCACAAGGCCGTGCTGCCCTTTCCAGCAGTTTAACAGCATGGACTGAATCATGGACATTCCCCGCAGACAGCATGAATTCGACCGGATTCCCCAGTCCATCCACAATAGCGTGCAGCTTTAACAGACTAAAAGGCCGCACCGTGCTGCCACGGTGCGACCTTGTCATACCATTTTTATAAGCTTGGATCAATACATGCCGCCCATGCCCATGTCGCCGCCAGCGGGAGCGGGAGCGGGGGGCTCGGGCTTGTCAGCCACCAGGGACTCGGTGGTCAGCACCATGGCGGCCACAGAGGCGGCGTTCTCCAGGGCGGAGCGTGTGACCTTGGCGGGGTCAACAATACCCGCGCTGATCATGTCCACATACTCCTCCTTGTAGGCGTCGAAGCCCACGCCCTTGTCGGCCTTCTTCACGTTCTCCAGAACCACGGAGCCGTCCAGGCCGGCGTTGGCCGCGATCTGGCGGATGGGGGCCTCCAGGGCCTTG
>JAAWKB010000122.1 GCA_022797115.1 Oscillospiraceae bacterium | reverse complement strand
GGCCGGATGCCCCTACTCCATGGTGATATAGTGCAAAATATTCCGAAAATCCTTGTGTTAGGCAGGGAAAGGATAGTCCGGAGGACAAAAATAAGACCCTACGCCGTGAGACGCAAGGTCTTATTTTTCTATGTCGGAGGCTAAGTGTTATTGCCCTTCACAGGATAAATCCCGTTGCCCTACGACAAATGGTGTCGTAGGGCAATGTGATTTATTCTGTAAGGGGCAAAGTTATTTATTCTGCCGGGCCAAGGCCCGGACTGCCCCTACTCCATGGTGATATAGTGCAAAATGTTCCTAAAATCCTTGTGTTAGGCAGGGAAAGGATAGTCCGAAGGACAAAAAATGACCCTGCACCGGATGGGTGCAAGGTCATTTTTTCTATGTCGGAGGCTAAGTGTTATTGCCCTAAACAGGATAAATCACATTGCCCTACGACAAATGGAAAAATCACGCTCTGGGGTTATTGATGGCGGCCTGGGCGGCGGCGAGCCGGGCGATAGGCACGCGGAAGGGGGAGCAGGACACGTAGTCCAGGCCGATATCGTGGCAGAACATGACGGAGGAGGGGTCGCCGCCGTGCTCACCGCAGATGCCCAGGTGGACGTGGGGGTTGGTGGAGCGGCCCCAGCGGCAGGCGTTGTGGATCAAGCGGCCCACGCCGTGCTGGTCCAGCTTGGCGAAGGGATCGAACTCATAGATCTTCTTCTCATAGTAGGCGTCCAGGAACTTGCCGGCGTCGTCCCGGGAGAAGCCGAAGGTCATCTGGGTCAGGTCGTTGGAGCCGAAGGAGAAGAAGTCGGCCACGGTGGAGATCTCATCGGCGGTCATAGCGGCCCGGGGGATTTCGATCATGGTGCCCACCTTGTATTTCATCTGGGAGCCGGCTTCCGCAATGAGCTTGTCGGCGGTGGAGGTGACGATGCCCTTCACGTAGGCGAACTCCTTGACCTCGCCCACCAGGGGGATCATGATCTCGGGGACCATCTTCCAGTCGGGGTGGCGGGCCTGAACAGCCAGCGCGGCCTTAATGACCGCCTTGGTCTGCATGACGGCGATCTCGGGGTAGGTGACCGCCAGACGGCAGCCGCGGTGGCCCATCATGGGGTTGAACTCGTGCAGGCCGGCGATAATGGCCTTGATATCGGCCACCGACTTGCCCATATCCTTAGCCATCAGCTCGATATCGGCCTCCTCGGTGGGGACGAACTCGTGGAGCGGGGGGTCCAGGAAGCGGACGGTCATGGGACGTCCCTCCAGGGCCTCATACATGGCCTCAAAGTCGCCCTGCTGCATGGGTTCCAGTTTGGACAGGGCGCGCTCCCGCTCCTCCACGGTGTCGGAGCAGATCATCTCCCGGATGGCGGGGATGCGGTCGGCCTCAAAGAACATATGCTCGGTGCGGCACAGGCCGATGCCCTCCGCGCCGAACTTCACCGCCTGAGCGGTATCCCGAGGGTTGTCGGCGTTGGTGCGGACACCCATCTGGCGGTACTTGTCCGCCCAGGCCATGATGCGGCCGAACTCGCCGGAGATGGAGGCGTCCACGGTGGGGATGGCCTCGCCGTAGATGTTGCCGGTGGAGCCGTCCAGGGAGATCCAATCCCCCTCCACATAGGTGCGGCCGCCCAGCTCGAACTTTTTATTCTCCTCGTCCATCTTGATCTCGCCGCAGCCGGAGACGCAGCAGGTCCCCATGCCACGGGCCACCACGGCGGCGTGGGAGGTCATGCCGCCCCGGACGGTGAGGATGCCCTGAGCGGCGACCATGCCCTCGATGTCCTCGGGGGAGGTCTCCAGCCGGACCAGGCACACCTTCTCGCCCCGGCCGGCCCACTCCTTGGCGTCCTCGGCGGTGAAGACGATCTTGCCGCAGGCCGCGCCGGGGGAGGCGGGCAGAGCGGAGGCCACAGGCTTGGCCTTTTTCAGGGCCTCGGGGTCGAACTGGGGGTGGAGCAGGGTGTCCAGGTTGCGGGGGTCGATCATGGACACGGCCTTCTTCTCGTCGATCATGCCCTCGTCCACCAGGTCGCAGGCGATTTTCAGGGCGGCGGCGGCGGTGCGCTTGCCGTTGCGGGTCTGGAGCATATAGAGCTTGCCATGCTCCACGGTGAACTCCATATCCTGCATATCCCGGTAGTGGTCCTCCAGCCGGGCGCACACGTCCTTGAACTGGGCAAAGGCCTCGGGGAACTTCTCGGCCATCTCCTGGATGGGCATGGGGGTGCGCACGCCGGCCACCACGTCCTCGCCCTGAGCGTTGGTCAAAAACTCACCCATCAGCTTCTTCTCGCCGGTGGCGGGGTTGCGGGTGAAGGCCACGCCGGTTCCGCAGTCGTCGCCCATGTTGCCGAAGGCCATGGACTGCACGTTGACGGCGGTTCCCCAGCTGCCGGGGATATCGTTCATGCGGCGGTAGACGATGGCCCGGGGGTTGTTCCAGGAGCGGAACACCGCCTTGATGGCCCCCGTGAGCTGCTCCTTGGGGTCGGAGGGGAAGTCGGCGCCGATTTTGCTCTTATACTCCGCCTTGAACTGGCCGGCCAGCTCCTTCAGGTCGTTGGCGTCCAGCTCCACGTCCTGGGTGACCCCTTTCTTCTCCTTCATGGCGTCGATGAGCTGCTCGAAGTACTTCTTGCCCACCTCCATGACGACGTCGGAGTACATCTGGATAAAGCGGCGGTAGCAGTCCCAGGCCCAGCGGGGGTTGTTGGACTGCTTGGCGATGACCTCCACCACCTGCTCGTTCAGGCCCAGGTTCAAAATGGTGTCCATCATGCCGGGCATGGAGGCGCGGGCGCCGGAGCGCACCGAGACCAGCAGGGGGTTCTCCAGGTCGCCGAACTTTTTGCCGGTAATCTTCTCCAGCTCGTCAATATACTTCATGATCTCAGCCTGGATCTCGTCGTTGATTTTCTCGCCGTCCTCATAGTACTGGGTGCAGGCCTCGGTGGTGATGGTAAAGCCCTGGGGGACCGGCATACCCAGACCGGTCATCTCAGCCAGGTTGGCCCCCTTTCCGCCCAGTAGGTTCCGCATGTCGGCGCTGCCCTCAGAGAAGAGGTACACAAATTTCGTAGCCATTGGAATCATTCCTTTCAAATAGTATATCCGGCGCTCCGCTGTCCAGCCAGCGTGGAGGCGCTTTGGGGAGTACGGCGGCAGAGGCGGAGAGTTGTAATATCCTCCGCGATTCTGGAATACCGTGCACAATATTATACAGACGCTGGGAGAAATTTGCAAGTTGATTCAGAAAATTTCCCATAGAAAATCCGTCCAAAAATTTGTTGAAAAAGTCGGAGAGATGGGGTATAGTGGCATCGGATGGACCGGACAGAATCAGGAGAGGAGGGTGGCCTATGGAACGGGTGCTGGCCGGGTATCTGGCGGCGGTGAATCTGGCGGCGTTTCTGCTGATGGGAGCGGACAAGCGCCGGGCGAGGCGGGGCGGATGGCGCGTTTCGGAAAAGACGCTGTTCCTCTTCCCGGCCCTGGGAGGAGCGCTGGGCGGCCTGCTGGGGATGAAGGTGTTCCGGCATAAGACAAAGCACTGGTATTTTTGGGCGGGATTCTGGGGGCTGCTCCTGGTCCAGACGGGGCTTGGGCTGGTTCTCCGGAGGCTCTGAAAAGAGGGGTTTACACATAAACACTATAAATGAGCAAATTCAGGAATTGACGAAAGCAGTCCGGCAGAGGTGAAGGCCGATGTGGAAGGGCACAATATGGCCAAGACCGCAGGAAAAGAAG
>JAAWKB010000121.1 GCA_022797115.1 Oscillospiraceae bacterium | reverse complement strand
CGTCAAGGGCAGCCAGTTCAAGCAGCCCTACCTGGAGTTCTCCGGCTCCTGCGCCGGCTGCGCCGAGACCAGCTATGCCCGTCTCGTCACCCAGCTGTTTGGCGACCGGATGTATATCTCCAACGCCACCGGCTGTTCCTCCATCTGGGGCGGCCCCGCTGCCACCAGCCCCTACTGCACCAACAGCGAGGGCAAGGGTCCCGCATGGTGCAACTCCCTGTTCGAGGACAACGCTGAGCACGGCCTGGGTATGTTCGTCGGCCAGAAGGCCATCCGCAACGCTCTGGCTGAGGACACCAAGAAGCTGATCGCCATTGAGTGGACTGTCCCCGCCCTGAAGGAGGCCGCTCAGAAGTGGCTGGATACCATGGAGGACGGCGAGGCCAACCAGGAGGCCAGCAAGGCATATGTTGCCGCCCTGGAGGCTGGCATCTGCACCGTGGACGAGGTGGTTGCCTTCACCTCCAGCCCCGAGGCCAAGAACGTCTTTGGCGACAAGGCCCCCGAGATGGCTGCCCACGCCCAGCAGCTGAAGGCCAGCGGCGCAAAGTTCTGCGACTGCGACGCCTGCAAGCTGGTTGCGTCCATCCTCTCCAAGAAGGAGTACCTGAACAAGAAGAGCGTGTGGATCTTCGGCGGCGACGGCTGGGCCTACGACATCGGCTACGGCGGCCTGGATCACGTCCTGGCCTCCGGCGAGGATGTCAACGTGTTCGTCTTCGATACCGAGGTCTACTCCAACACCGGCGGCCAGGCCTCCAAGGCCTCCAACATCGGCCAGGTGGCGCAGTTCGCCGCAGCCGGTAAGGAGATGAAGAAGAAGAGCCTGAGCGAGATCGCCATGCAGTACGGCTACGTTTACGTGGCCCAGGTGGCCATGGGCGCCAACACCGCCCAGACCCTCAAGGCGATTGCCGAGGCCGAGGCTTATCATGGCCCGTCCCTCATCATCGGCTACGCCCCCTGCGAGATGCACTCCATCAAGGGCGGCATGATGAACTGCCAGAAGGAGATGAAGAAGGCCGTTGAGTGCGGCTACTGGAACCTGTTCCGCTTCAATCCCGCCTTGGCTGCCGAGGGCAAGAACCCCTTCACCCTGGACAGCAAGGCTCCCGCCGGCGGCTATCAGGAGTTCCTGATGAACGAGGCCCGCTATGCCCGCCTGACCCGCGAGTTCCCCGAGCGCGCCGAGGTCCTGTTCGCCAAGAACGAGGCCGCTGCTAAGGAGCGTTACGAGCATCTGATGAAGCTCATTGACCTCTATAAGGCTTAAACTGAAAGGGAAAGCGGCCTCGTCGGGGCCCCGCAAAGCGGGGCGCGCGAAAGCGCGCACGAGCGTTTTGCCGCAGGCAAAACCTCGGCGCAAGGCGGAATTTATTTCCGCCGCGCAAGTAAAATCCTAACAGGGTTCCCACAGGCGGCAGTCCGCCGCCTGTGGGACGGCCGCTGCCAAGGAGCGTTACGAGCATCTGATGAAGCTCATCGATCTCTACAAGGCCTAAGCGGTGAACATCCTTTTCTTGAAAGAAAAGGATCAAAAGAACTGAATATGCGAAACCTTGTTTCGCGTATTAAGAAGAAACCCAAGAGGGCCGGAGGAATTTCCTCCGGCCCTCTGTCTATCAAACCTTAGCAATTCTTTTTTACACGAGATCCCGCCGCTCCCGCATAGCGTGCAGTGCGCAGGGGGTGTCTATATCCTCCAGCTCACAGGCCGGGGCCTCGAAGAGAAGCAGATCCTTCTCGTGCCGCCGGATGACGCTGCTGCCGCCATGATCCTCCCGCAGCTCCAACAGCTCCGGGAAGTACTGCCGGGGGAAAATACAGGGGTTGCCCCGCACACCGTCGTGCCCCAACCCCACCAGCTTGTCCGGATGGCAGCGGAAAAAGGCCACCTCTGCCGCTATCGTCTCCCGCCGCAGCAGCGGCTGGTCGGAGACCAGGAACAGCGCCGCATCCACCTCCCCCAGAGCCTCCAGCCCCAGCCGGATGGTGTGGCTGATGCCCCAGTCCGGGTGCGGGTTGCGCACTGGGAGGAACCCGAACCCCTCCGCCAGCGCCTCCACCTCCGGATACTGCGTCACCACCGCCACCGTGCGGAACGCCTCCCCAGGCACCGCCTCCAGGGCGCGGCGGACCAGGGTCCGTCCGCCTACCTCCATGGCAAGCTTGTTCTCCCCAAACCGCCGGGCATCCCCAGCGGCCATCACCACACATCCAATTTCCATCCGCTACGCCCCCATTTCCTGGCTGTAGTATGCCCGCGCCCCGGGCAGGCCATGCACTCACCCGGCAACCCGCTTTTCGTAGGCGAATTCATGCAGCGCCGTGCCGTCGTCCAGGGTTTTGTCAAAGCTCCCCGGCATCCGCTGGAAACCGGAGGTCTCATAGAGCCGGATGGCCGGGCGATTGCTGTCCACCACAAACAGGCGCAGATACGCCGCTCCATTTTCCCGCGTCAGCCGCTCCGCCTCCCCAAGCAGGAGACGCCCCAGCCCCTGCCGCAGGCAGTGGGCGCCAACCCCCAGCCGGTTGAGATAGAGCGCCTTGCCGCCGCGCTCCGCCCAGGCAACCTGTTCCTCCCCCGGGTCCTCGGCGCACAGGGCGAATGCCCCGGCAATCCCACCGCGCTCGAGTACATAGAGCTGTTGCTGTTCGATGTCTGCGGCAAAAAATTCGTTGGGGTAGATCTCATCCCAAATCTGGAGGCCGTCCCGCTCCATCTGCTCAATGATGCCGGTGTACACCGCCTGGATCTGCGGCAGGTCGGCCATCACGGCCAGCCGGACTCCCATATCCATCCCTCCCTGTTACAATTTCCATCTACTATACCACCCTTTCCATCCCACTGCAAGCCTGCGGCAGGCCGAATTCTCAAAATAGGAACGTGTTTCCCCTGTACAACTCCCTGTTTTTGTGGTATCATAACAACAATCAAAATGGACGGCATACATTTTCTGTGCCTTTTACCAACCCCAACCACCCGACAGACAGGAGGCTGATGCCCAATGAGCAAAAGCGTAGGCCAGAGCAAGACCCGCGTAGACGCCTTTGATAAGGCGGCGGGCCGTGCGAAATACACCGATGACCTGTGCGGCCGGAATGCCCTGGCCACCCGCCTGGTCCATTCCACCGTGGCCCATGGCCTGGTGAAAGCGATTGACACGGCGGAGGCGGAACGTGTCCCCGGCGTGGTCAAGATTTTCACCTGTTTCGACGTGCCGGAGTACTATTTCCCTACCGCCGGGCACCCCTGGTCCACGGACCCCCACCATCAGGATGTGGCCGACCGGCTGCTGCTGTCCCGCCATGTGCGCTTTTACGGCGACGATGTCGCCGTTGTGGTGGCCCGGGATGAGGTGGCCGCTGCCCAGGCCGCCCGGCTGGTGCAGGTACACTATGAGAAACTCCCCTTTGTGCTGGACGTGCAGGAGGCCATGGCTCCCGATGCGCCCCAGCTCCACGAAAACTATCCCGGCAACGTGCTGGGCCACACCCAAATCCGGAACGGCAGCTACGAGGCCGCCAGCCAGGAGTCTGGCCTCATCAAGGTGGAGGGCTGGTATGATACCCCTACCGTCCAGCACTGCCACATTGAGAACCACATCTGTACCGCCCACATGGAGGGGGGGCGGATCGTTGTCACCTCCTCCACCCAGATCCCCCACATCATCCGCCGGGTCTGCGGCCAGGCCCTGGGCCTCCCCTGGGGGAAGATCCGGATTATCAAGCCCTACATCGGCGGCGGCTTCGGCAACAAGCAGGACGCCCTCTATGAGCCCCTGTGCGCCTGGCT
>JAAWKB010000120.1 GCA_022797115.1 Oscillospiraceae bacterium | reverse complement strand
GAGATTCGAACTCTCGATACCCTTTTGGGGTATACACGATTTCCAATCGTGCGCGCTCGACCAGCTACGCGACATCTCCACATAGTTGCCCGGCTCTCACAGCCTATTTCTTTATCTGCCGTATGACAGCATAGATTATTATATCCGCTTTCCTAGCTAAAGTCAAGAGAAAATCCTCGATTTTTTCCTAAAATTTTGCAGGCAGGCGGATGGCCCCGGCCGCCTGCCTGCGGACCGGGGCCTGGGATGCCCTTCTCAGCGCCCCATCGTGTGCTTCACAGAGGCAGCGGCGTTATCCACCGCGTTTGTGACCGTCTGCATCGCCTTGCCAGCCGAGGTCTTCTTGACGCAGGTTGTGTGCAGCGCCAGATCGGCGGCGGCGCCTGCCGCAGCGCCCAGCAGCATCCCTTTAACAAATCCGTTCATTGTACATCCCTCCTCTCGTCCGCCCATAGTATTTCCGGCCGGAGGAAAATTAAGCGCCCTGTGCCCATCATTCTATTTGCTAATTGCTGTCAGATCCCTTATAATAAAACCATATAAAGACTGCCCCTGCTGCGGGCGGGTACATTGTACAGACAGGGAGGCAACCCTTACCATGACTACTAAAATTTTCCTGATCCGCCACGCCGAGGCGGAAGGCAACCTGTTCCGGGTGGCCCACGGGCAGTACGACAGCACGATTACACCCAGGGGCTACCAGCAGCTGGCCTATCTGCGGGAGCGGTTCGCCAACGAGCAGATTGACGCCGTATATGGCAGCGACCTGACCCGTACCTGGGCCACCGCCTCTGCCGTCTATGTCCCCAAGGGCCTGGCTTTCCAGCCCCTGCCCCTGCTGCGGGAAATCCGGCTGGGTGTCTGGGAGCAGAAAACCTGGGGGGAGATCCTGCGCATGGACCGGCAGATGTACATCGACTTCAATAAACGCCCCGACCTCTGGTGTGTGGAGGGGGCGGAGACCTTCGGCCAGGTCCGGGAGCGGATGCTCTCCGGTATCCGGCAAATCGCGGCGGCGCACCCCGGCGGCACAGTGGCGGCCACCAGCCATGGGGCCGCGCTGCGCACCCTGCTGGGTACGCTCCAGGGGATGAGCCTGGAGGAAATTGGTACAACGGGCCATGGGGACAACACCGCTGTGTCCCTTTTGGAGATAGAGGGGGAGGCGATCCGCGTCGTGTTCCGGGATGACGCATCCCATCTCCCTGCCAGTGCGTCCACCTTTGGCCGCCAGAGCTGGCACAAGAGCGACGCGGCCACAGAGCCGGGGCTCTGGTTTCAGCCCGCCGGCGGGGGGCTGGAGGCCTGCCTGGACGATGAGGTCGTGGGGAAGGTTGCCATGGCCCTGGAGCCGGGGCGCGTGCGGATTACCGCATATGAAATCCTGCCCGCTATGCGGGGCCGCGGCTACGGCGTGCAGCTGCTGGGGCAGGCCGTGCAGTACGCCCGGTCCCAGGACAGGGAAACTTTGGTCCTGAACTGTAGCCAGGCACTGGCCGGGTATTTTGCGCAGTACGGCTTTACCCATACCGCCGGGGATGAGATGGTGATGGATCTCCGGCGCGTCATCCGGGATATCCCGCAGCGCGGGCAATAGAGCCGGACGGCCCCCTCCCGGGGATTGGGAGGGGGCCGGTGCTCTTTATCAGCAGGGCCGCGCTACATCTGCACGACCTCATTTTCTGGTTTGCCGCAGGGCACAATGGATGCGACATGGAGGACAGGCCCATCCCCCTCATAGGGGTCCCAGTGCTCCACCCTGGCCTCCGCCGTCACCTCGACCCAGGCCCGCTCCGGGATTTTGCCGACATCGTAGCCAATGCAGGCCACGGCCAGGAAGGACATGTCCTCCGCACAGCAGACCATGGCGAACCGGCCAGGGGTAAAATAGCGGCCATACTGGGGCGGCTTGCACATGATGGCCCGGAACACCACCGTCTTCCCCGCGTACATCTGGGGGTTATCCATGATTTCCACATACCAGAGGCCGTAATCCTCGTCCGAGATGCGGATGACCGGCTGCTCCAGGTCAAAAGCAGAGACCGTGCCGTCCATATAATCCTGGCTGGAGCCGTCCTCCAGCTCCAGGAAGATGTCTGCCCGGCGGTTGACCAGGCGCAGGTTTTTCTGCCGCAGGGCCGTACACAGCTCCGGCGTACAGCGGTTGATGAGGATCATGTCCGCATTGCGCAGCTTCTCCATCATCAAAGAGGCCATATTCTTGGCATACATCTCAAAGGAGGGGCCGTCGGCAAGGGCGATGATCTGGTATAGGGCCCAATTTTGAGGCATGGAGTTGACATAGAAATCCTGAATCTGCCACATGCCGTTGAATTCCACAATGACCTGGTTGGCACGGCACTTTTTACGCTGGGCCTCCAGGAAATCCGGGGTCAGTTCCTCCTGCTCATCCACAGACAATACTGTGACATTGCGCAGGAATTTAGCGTCATAGTCCGTCTCCCCCTCCTCACAGCACAGCAGCAGCGTCCGGTCCTCCAAGGCGAAGCCGTCGGAGAGGATGCCGTTGATAAAGGAGGTTTTGCCGCTGTCTAAAAAACCTGCAATCAGATAGACGGGATAAACCTTGTCCTGGGCCATGCCTTATACCTCGAAAAGAGCCTTCAGACCCGATTCATCCAGCTTGCTGCCAATCACGCAGAGCCTGCCCGTGTAATCAGCGGGGCCATTGCGTACCTCGTGCTCCTCGGGCACGTAGTCAAAGTGGAGCCATGCGCCGTCCTCGCTGGGGACGATGCCCTTGGCCCGCAGCACCGCGCCGTACTGTCCGCCGTCCAGGGCTGCCAGGATGCCCTCCAGCTTCTCCGCCGTGAAGGGCCGGGTGGTCTCTACCCCCCAGCTGGAGAACACCTCATCAGCATCGTGGCCGTGGTGATGGTGGTGGCCATGATGATGCTCGTGATCGTGGTGGCAGCACTCGCCGTGCTCATGCTCATGGTCGTGGTGGCAGCACTCGCCATGGTCATGCCCGTGGCCATGGTGGCAGCACCCACCGTGCTCATGCTCCATGAGTTCCGCGGCCAGTGTGTTGCCCTCCTCCATGGCGGAGAGCAGCTGCGCGCCTGTGAGCTGATCCCAGGGGGTGGTGACAATGGGGGCCGTCCCATTCTTCTCCCGCAGCAGGGCCACGGCGGCCTCCAGCCGTCCGCTGTCCAGCTTCTGGGTGCGGCTGAGGATGATAGCCCCGGCGTGTTGGATTTGGTTGGCGTAAAATTCGCCGAAATTCTTCAGATAGACCTTGCACTTGGACGCATCGGCCACCGTGACGGCACAGCCGAGCGTCATTTCCGGCATCTGCTCCGCCACACCCTGGACCGCCCGGGTGACATCGCTGAGCTTGCCCACGCCGGAGGGCTCGATCAGGATACGGTCCGGATGGAACTGCTCCATCACCTTTTTGAGCGCCTCACCGAAGTCTCCCACCAGGGAGCAGCAGATGCAGCCGGAGTTCATCTCCGAAATCTCCACCCCTGCGTCCTTGAGGAAACCGCCGTCGATGCCGATCTCACCGAACTCATTCTCAATGAGGACAATTTTCTCCCCTTGCAGGGCCTCGTCCAGCAGTTTTTTTATGAGCGTCGTCTTGCCCGCGCCCAAAAAGCCGGAGATCACATTTACTTTTGTCATAGGGAATCCGCCTCTTTCTCAAATCGTTTCGCTATTTATCATACACCCAATTTTGGAAAAAGCAAGTATTTCCTGGCCTGGGGAGTGTCCAAACGCAGAGTTAAAGGAAGTCAAAGAGGGAAAAAGGGACAGCAGCCCCTGGATGACGAGCGCGATAGAGGTCTTTCTGTAATCCGAA
>JAAWKB010000014.1 GCA_022797115.1 Oscillospiraceae bacterium | reverse complement strand
GGTCTACTACTGCACCCAGCATGGGAAACTCCTGGAGGAGCTGGAGCTCCCGGAGCTGCAAAGCATCTCCACGCTGTTTGATGAGGATGTGTATCAGGCGCTGCGCCTGGAGAACTGCATGGGCCAGCGCAAAAGCTACGGCGGCCCTGCGGTGGAGGAGACCACCCGGCAGATCGAGGAGTTAGCGCAGTTTATCAAGGCTGTCCGGGCAGACGCCCAGGCAGAGAATGGAGTGTGACACCATGGGTAAGCCAATCGTATATATTGATGGGAAAGAGGGGACCACTGGCCTCCAGATTTACGACCGTCTGGCGGACCGGGAGGATATCGAGCTGCTGGTGATTGATGAGGACAAGCGTAAGGACGCAGGCGAGCGGAAAAAGCTGCTCAATGCGGCGGACCTCGCGTTCCTCTGCCTGCCGGACGAGGCGGCGGTAGAGGCGGTGGGGCTGATTGAGAACCCCAACACCCGGGTGATCGACGCCTCTACCGCCCACCGCACGGTGGAGGGCTGGACCTACGGTTTCCCCGAGCTGGGCGCGGCCCAGCGGGAGGCCATCCAAGGGTCGAAGCGGGTGGCGAACCCCGGCTGCTATGCCACCGGGTTCATCGCCTTGGTGTATCCCCTGGTGAAGAAGGGGCTGCTGGATCCCGGCACGTCCCTGGCAGTCCATGCCCTGTCCGGCTACACCGGCGGCGGGAAGAAGATGATCGCCGTCTATGAGGCGGAGGAGCGGGAGCCGGAGCTGGTCAGCCCCCGGCACTACGCGGTGCAGCTCTCCCACAAGCATATCCCGGAGATGATGAAGGTCTGCGGCCTCACGCGCAAGCCCCTCTTCACCCCCATAATTTGCGACTTCCCCCAGGGGATGGTGGTGACTGCGCCGCTGGACCTGGATATGCTGGCGGGCAGCCAGAGCCTGGAGAGCTTGCGGGGGATGTACCAGGACTTCTACGCGGGGTCCCGCTATGTCACCATCCGCCCGCCGGAGGCCCCGACCTGCGGCTTCATCGGCTCGAATAATCTGTCGGGGAGCAATGAGCTCCAGATCTTTGTCTGCGGCAATGCGGAACAGGTGATGCTCTGCGCCCGCCTGGACAACCTGGGCAAGGGCGCATCCGGCGCGGCAGTACAGAATATGAACATCATGCTGGGCTTTGACGAGGGGACCGGCCTCTGAGAAAGGTATGGAAACAAAATGGGTACTATGATTGCGGGCGGCATCTGCGCCGCCCAGGGGTTCCGGGCAGCGGGGCTCCATGTGGGGGTCAAGACCCACAATGTCAATAAAAAGGATGTGGCGCTGATCGTCTCCGATGTCCCCTGTGCTGCGGCGGGCATGTTTACCAAGAACGTGGTGAAGGCGGCCCCGGTGCGCGTTACCATGGAGCATCTGGCGGATGGCCGGGCGCGGGCGGTGATTGCCAACAGCGGCAATGCCAACGCCTGCGCCCCCCGGGGGGAGGAGAACGCCCGGCGCATGTGCGCTGCGGCGGCCAAGGCGATTGGCTGTGGGCCGGAGGAGGTGCTGGTGGCCTCCACCGGCGTCATCGGCCAGACGCTGAAGGTGGACGTGATCGAGGCGGGCGTACCGGAGCTGGACGGCCTCCTGGCCCGCAGTGATGAGGCCAGCGACGGGGCGGCCCACGCCATCATGACTACGGATACGGTGAAGAAAGAGGTTGCTGTCAGGACGGAAATCGGCGGGAAGGCTGTGTCCATCGGCGGTATCGCCAAGGGCAGCGGCATGATCCATCCCAATATGGGCACCATGCTCTGTTTCCTTACCACCGACTGTGCCATTTCCCCCGAGATGCTCCGTGCGGCCCTCCACGAGGTGGTCCGGGTCAGCTTCAACCGTATCAGCGTGGACGGTGACACCTCCACCAATGACACCTGCTGCGTCCTGGCCAACGGCCTGGCGGGCAACAAAGAGATCACGGGGAAGGGCGAGGATTACGCCGCCTTTGTCCAGGCTCTGGAGGAGATCTGTATCCTGCTGGCGCGGAAGATGGCAAAGGACGGCGAGGGGGCAAAGCACCTCATTACCTGCGCCGTCTCCGGTGCGCGGGACGAGGCCCAGGCGGAGACCATCTCGAAGTCGGTCATTTCTTCCACGCTGACCAAGGCAGCGATCTTTGGCTGTGATGCCAACTGGGGCCGTGTGCTGTGCGCCATGGGCTACTCCGGCGAGCAGTTTGACCCGGAGCAGGTGGACGTGCGTTTCGCATCCACCGCCGGGACCATCCTGGTCTGCGAGAAGGGGAGGGGGCTGGACTTTGACGAGGCGCTGGCAAAGAAAATCCTCACTGAGGACGAGATTGCCATTGAGATTGCCATGGGCGAGGGGGACGGCTCCTGCACCTGCTGGGGCTGTGACATCACCTACGACTATATTAAAATTAACGGGGACTACCGGACATAAGTTCCCCAGAGAAAGAATCCGGAAGGAGACCTGCCTGTATGGAACTGACGCACAGCGACCGGGCGCAGGTACTGGTGGAGGCCCTGCCCTATATCCAGCGTTACTATGGGAAAACGATTGTCATCAAATATGGCGGCAACGCCATGATTTCCGACGAGCTGCGCAAGGCAGTCATCAATGATATCATCCTGCTGCGGCTGGTGGGCATCCATGTGGTGGTGGTCCACGGCGGTGGGCCGGAGATCAATGAGCTGCTGAAAAAGACCGGCAAGGAGAGCCGTTTTGTCAACGGCCTGCGCTACACCGACCAGGAGACCATGGAGATTGTCCAGATGGTCCTGTGCGGCAAGGTGAACAAGGGTCTGGTAGCCACGCTGAACCGCGCCGGCGGCAGTGCGGTCGGCCTGTGCGGCCTGGACGGCGGGATGCTCCAGGCCGTCCGGCGGCAGGAGGACGGCGTGGACTATGGCCTGGTGGGGGATGTGACGAAGGTGGAGCCCAAGGTCATCCTGGACGCCATCCACGATGATTTCATCCCTGTGATTTCCACCGTGGCTCAGGGGACGGACGCAGAGACCAGCTATAATGTCAACGCCGACACCGCTGCCGCCAAAATTGCTGTGGCAGTGGGGGCGGAGAAGCTGATCCTGCTCACAGATATCCGCGGCCTGCTCCGGGATAAAAACGATGAAAATACCCTCATCTCCCAGGTCAGAATCCAGGAGGTGCCGGGGCTTGTGGAGCAGGGGATCATCTCTGGCGGCATGATCCCCAAGGTGGCCTGCTGCGTGGACGCAGTGGAGAACGGTGTGCGCCGTACCCATATTCTGGACGGCCGAATCCCCCATTCGATCCTCATTGAGGTGCTGTCCCACGCCGGGATTGGGACGATGATCTGGTAAAATAATAAAGGAGCCTGCTGCTATGAATTTCTCTGAAATCAAGGCGCTGGACGAGGGCTATGTCCTCCAGACCTATGGCCGCAACCAGGTGGCCATCGACCACGGCTGTGGCGCGACACTGTACGACACTGAGGGAAAGATGTATATTGACTTCACCTCCGGCATCGGCGTGTGTTCCCTTGGCTACGCCAACGAGGCGTGGGCCAAGGCTATTTACGACCAGGCAATGAAGGTGGGGCACATCTCCAACCTCTTCTATACCGAGCCCTACGCCAAGCTGGCCTCCCGGCTGGTCCCGGCGGCTGGCATGGCGGCGGCGTTTTTCGGGAACTCCGGTGCGGAGGCCAACGAGGGCATGATTAAGACCGCCCGGAAGTACTCCTATGAGAAGTACGGCCAGGGCCGGGCTACGATTATCACGCTGAAAAACTCCTTCCATGGCCGCACGATCACCACCCTGAAGGCTACGGGCCAGGATCATTTCCACGACTATTTCTTCCCCTTTACCGAGGGGTTCCGCTATGCGGTGGCCAACGACATGGACAGCCTCCTGGCCGTTGCGGGGGACGACGTGTGCGCAGTGATGATGGAGCTGGTCCAGGGGGAGGGCGGCGTCAACCCCCTCCAGCAGGACTACGTCCAGTCTGTGGCGAAGCTGTGTGCGGAGCGGGACTGGCTGCTCCTGGTTGACGAGGTACAGACCGGCGTGGGCCGGACGGGGACAATGTTTGCCTACCAGCAGTTCGGCATCCAGCCCGATGTGCTCACCTTTGCCAAGGGTATTGCCGGCGGACTGCCCTTCGGCGGGTTCATGACCAGCGAGAAATGCCGGAACGTGCTGCGGGCCGGGGATCACGGCAGCACCTTTGGCGGCAACCCCATGGCCGCGGCCGCGGCCAATGTGGTGCTGGACGCCCTGACGCCGGATTTCCTGCGGGAGGTGCAGGAGAAGGGGGAGTACCTGCGCAGCGGCATTGCCGCGCTGAACAGCCCCTATGTCTCCGGCATCCGGGGCATGGGCCTGATGATCGGGGTGGGTATCCAGGGGATGACCCATAAGGAGCTGAAGGATCGGTTGATGGATAAGGGCCTGCTGTGCCTGATCGCCGGTGCGGATACCCTGCGCCTGCTGCCGCCGCTGGTCATCACCCGGGAGGAGATCGACAAGGGCCTTGCTGTGATGAAAGAGGTCATGGGCGCTTAGAAGCGGCCCGCCTGGAAATCGAGTACATAAAAAAGCAGCGCGATGCGGTCAATCCGCATCGCGCTCTTCGTTTCCCTACAGGACCCGTTCCGAGATGGTCCGGCAGATCATAGCCACGTTGGCATTGGAGACGAACTCAAACCGGATACGCCCCAGGCCGCTGTACCAGAGATCCAGCTCACTGTCGAGATCCAGTACACCGGAAGTCTCCACAGAGAAAGCCTGTACCCGGCTGTAGGGCAGGATGGTGAAATCCTTCTTCTTCCCAGTCAAGCCCTGGATGTTGATGGCGAAAATGCGCTTGTTGGTAAATACCACGCCGTCGCGCACCGTCTGGAAGCACTGGATCACCTCCTCGCCGTCCACGAACATCGGGCGGATGAGCGCGTCAAAGGCGTCCTCCTTCACAGGCCGAAGCTTCAGGTATTCCGCGTTTTCAAAGTCGATCATCGCAGTTCCTCCCGTCAAATCTCCAAATTTGCATAGGCGTTCAGGCTCATGTCCGCCCGCGCTCCTGCCAAGTACTCGTAGTAGGCCTGGCTGCCGATCATGGCCCCGTTGTCACCGCACAGCCGCAGGGGCGGCAGATACAAACGGAGCCCCTGTTCCCGGCAGGCCCGCTCCAGATCACCCCGGATGCGCTTGTTGGCGGCTACACCGCCAGCAGCAACCAAGGTGTGATGGCCGCACCGCCGGGCTGCCTCCATCGCGCGTGGGACCAGCTCGTCGCTGATTGCCGCCGCTACCGATGCCGCCAGGCTGGCGCGGTCCAGCGGTTCCCCCTTCTGCTGGGCGTTGTGGATCAGATTGACTGCCGCTGTTTTCAGGCCGGAGAAGGACATATCCAGGTCATTTCCCGCCACCTTCGCCCGCGGCAGAGGATATTTTGTGCTGTCGCCGCCCTCGGCCAGCTCCTGCATGGGCAGGCCGCCGGGGTAGGGGAGACCCAGTACCCGGGCGATTTTGTCAAAGCACTCCCCGGCGGCGTCGTCCCGGGTGGCCCCCAGGATGGACATGTCCGTATACCCCCGCACATCGACAAGCATGGAGTTGCCCCCGGAGATGCACAACGCCAGGAACGGAGGCTCCAGCTCCGGGAAAGCGATATAATTGGCGGCAATGTGCCCCCGGAGATGGTGAACCGGGATCAAGGGCCTGTCCAGCGCATAGGCCGCGGCCTTGGCGAAGTTTACCCCCACCAGCAGTGCGCCAATCAGGCCAGGACCGTAGGTGACGGCCACAGCGTCAATCTCCCCCTTGGAAATTCCGGCATCGGCCAGGGCCTTGTCTGTCAAACCGGCAATAGCCTCTATATGTTTCCGGGAGGCAATCTCCGGAACGACGCCGCCATAGATGGCGTGCATGTCCGCCTGGGACAGGATGGCGTCGCTGAGGACATGCCGTCCATCCCGGACTACCGCGACGGCGGTCTCGTCGCAGGAGGATTCAAAGGCTAGGATTTTCATGGATAAACGCCCTCCTTACAGGCTTTCATAAAAGGATGCCGGCGCACTCACGCTATAGCAGCTGATAGAAGAGGCCGTGCTGGGTGCAGTACCACAAGAGGGTCCCGTGGCTCCTGGCGGGGATGCGCACCTGCAGATCCCATTCCGGATACTGCCGGATCAGCTGGAGCCGGTCGCCCTGGGCCAAGGCGACAAAGGCGATGTGGTGCTCCTTTTCCATCGGATGGGTGGAGGTGACAAACCACTCGTCGTCCACCCGCTCTACTGTCAAACGCGCATCTTCCTCCGCTTTCTGGGCGGACAGCGGGGAGAGCTTTCTGCCGCAGCAGCTCAGCTCGGCCTCGCCGGTGGAGAATGCGATGCCCCCACAGGTGGGGCAGACATAATATTTTGCTTTTTTCATACTTCCTCCTGGCGTAGCGCCGGAGGGCAGCTGACCGGACAACAGCGCCGCCAGCTCCACATCCAGCTCGTCAGCCAGCTGGGCCAGCAGGGATATATCCGGGCATCCCATGCCGCATTCCCATTTGCTCACAGCCTTGTCGCTGATGAGAAGACGCTCTGCCAGCTGCCGCTGGGTCAGCCCGCGTTCCTTCCGCAGGCGTGAAATCAGCGCGCCTACCTTACCACAGTCCATGCCGCTCCCTCCCTTATATGAATGACGGTTTTTTACCCGCAGCGCCTATCATACACGGGAAACTGCCGCAATACAATCCACGAATCGTAGAGTTTACGGGGTTCCATCTGGCCCAGCTGTATGTCTCGCTCACAGCATACCATATTTCCAGCGTCTGCGCAATGCCTGCGCAGCTTTCTGCGTGAATTCCCTTGGATGGATACTTGAATAAGGATGGGGAGATATGATATACTAAAAAAACCAAATGAATCCAAAGGAGGTCCCCTGACCATGTTAGAGGCTGGAACCAAAGCCCCAGACTTCACTTTGCCGGATAAGGACGGGAATCCGGTATCCCTGTCGGACTTTGCGGGGAAGAAGGTGGTGCTCTACTTCTACCCCAGAGACAACACACCCGGCTGTACCCGGCAGGCATGTGCATTTGCAGCAGCCTATGCGGAATTCAAAAGCCTGGATGCAGCAGTCATTGGCATAAGCAAGGACTCATCCGCATCCCATCAGAAATTTGCGGACAAGCACGGCCTGCCTTTTATACTGCTCTCTGACCCGGAGCTGTCGGCTATCCAGGCCTACGGCGTCTGGCAGGAGAAAAAGCTGTATGGGAAAGTGAGTATGGGCGTGGTGCGCAGCACATATATCATCAATGAGGAGGGCATGATCGAAAAGGTTATGCCCAAGGTCAAGCCGGATACCAACGCGGCAGAGGTGTTGGACTATCTGCGCAGCTGACCGGAGGAAGGCCCACCGCTGAAGGATCTCCCCTGGAAAAGGGGGCCCGCTGTCAGAACGCAAACCCAATGACAGCGTTGTACATATTGTCAAGACCGTCAAACCGATAGAAAGAAGAGAGGAACTGTCTATGTCCATCCAATTGAAAATTGCGTCAGACTTTGTCTGCCCCTACTGCTACGTTCTGGAAGCCATGATTGACCAGCTGCGTCCTGAATTAGATGTTGAGATTGAATACCTCCCCTTTGAGCTGACCGAGCCGCCGAAGCCGCAGGTAGATACCTACAATGACCCGGAACGCCGGGCACGCTATGCCGAGGAGCTGGAGCCGCTGTGCCAAAAGGTCGGCTTGAACATGTGCCTGCCGCCCAACGTGGTGCCCCGCCCATATACCCGCCTGGCTTTCCAGGGCCTCTATTTCGCCAGGGAACAGAAGCTGGAAGAAGCCTATTGCCATCGGATTTTCCGCGCCTATTTTGAGGAGGAGCGGGATATCGGCAGCTTGCAGGAGCTGGTATCCCTTGCCGCCGAGGCGGGGCTGGATGCGGATGCGTTCCAGGAGGCGCTGAAAAGCGGGCGCTGGGAGGCTGAGGAGCAGGAGGCTGTCCGCCACGCGAAGCAGGATTTGAAGGTACATGTAGTTCCCACCGCATTCCTTGGGGAGCACCGCCTGGGGGGCGGTGCGCAGTCCGTGCAGGAGCTCAAGGACTGGCTGCTGGCCCACGTCTAATAAGATCGGAATGACGCAAACGCCGGTTGGATTTCTCCAACCGGCGTTTGTTATTGTGACAAACCCAGTGAAAGGCTCAGTACCTCTACAGCAAATCCCCAAAGCTTTCAATGTACCGGTCACACAGCTCCCGCATATCGGCCTCTGTCCCGCGAAAAAAGCTGTCACGGATGCCCACGACCGTCATACCGGCGGCCTTGGCACCCTTGCAGGCGGCCAGGGAATCGTCGAAGAGGACGCACTCCCGGGGCTTTACCCCCAGCATCTCGGCCACCCGCCGGAAAATTTCCGGGGACTTTTTGTCCACCCCCAGCTCCTGCGCATAAATCACCTGCTCAAAGTAGGGGGCAAGCTGGTGTTGGGCCATCGCGGCCTGGCAGTGCTCTGGTACGCAGGCTGTGAAGACCGCCATTCGGTGGCCTGCCTCCCGGCAGCGGTCCAGGTAGGCCCGGACATGGGGCTTGAGGGGAACGTTGTGGTATGCGCCTTCGGCAAGCTCCATCCATTCTGCGATGATCTCCTCACAGGATTCCTCCAGACGGAGATATTCCTTGGTGAAGACTGCGCAGTTCTGGAGGATGGAGTGGGCCACGCCCTCATAATATTCCTGGGTGTAGGGGGCATTCCGCCGGGCCAGGAACGTCTTGTCCACCTCCAGCCAGACCCCATTGGAATCAATCAGCGTACCGTCCAAATCAAAAATCAACATACCGCTGTCCCTCCTATTCCGTCCTCAATCCAAAACCGCCAGGGGAAATCTACTGCCTCCTCGGCATAGTCGATGCCAATACGTTTCCCGGTAGAGAAGGGGAGTATTTCGGGCCGCTTTGGCAGCGACAGCTCCGGCGCTTCATCCAGCAGATACAGCTGTGGATTGTCAATCGGCATTGCGTTTAAAGAGCTGTCAATAGATAATCCTTTACAGAGCTTTCCAGGCCCATTCATGAAATTTTTCCGCTGGTAGGCCGACATCCCGTCCGCTGGGACCCCAAACCGCCGCCGCGCCACGGCGTCCACATTCCACACTGGGGTGCAGCCGCGCACCAGCACCGCTGAGGCTGTCCCCTCCGGCCCGGTAACAAAATTTAGGCAGTGGTACATCCCGTAGATCAGGTAGACGTATGCGGTCCCTGGACCGGCATAAAGGGTCTGCGTGCGGGGCGTCCGCTTTCCGCCGTAGGCATGGCAGGCTTTGTCGACAGCCCCCACATAGGCCTCCGTCTCTGTGATCCGGCAGGCCATTGTCTCATTCCCATCAACACGCACCAGATAGCAGCCCAACAGCTGCTGGGCCGCGGTGAGCGTATCCTGTAGAAAAAAATCGCGGTCAAGTCTTGCCATTTCCTCACCTCTTTGGTACTATACCTTCTTGGTGCTATTGTACCATATTCATCAATTCTTTTGCAATGACGAGGTAATCCAAAATGAGAGAAAAATGGATGACGCGGCTGGCAAAGCCGATGCTGTTTGCCGCCGCCTTTATCTGGGGCAGCTCCTTTTTCATTATGAAGGACGCACTGGACGCGCTCCCGGTGCAGTATCTGCTGGCAATCCGCTTTACTACAGGCGCGGTGCTGCTGGGCCTGTTCTGCGGGAAAAAGTGGCGTGTATTCACGGCCAGTTACCTCTGGCGGGGGGCCATAATCGGGGCATTTTTGTATTTGGCCTACTCCATCCAGACCTATGGGCTGGCATCGACCACGCCGTCAAAGAATGCGTTCCTTACCGCCGTCTACTGCGTTCTGGTGCCTTTCCTCTACTGGGCGTTTGCCCATGTGCGGCCGGACCGCTATCATGTGCTGGCAGCGGTGCTGTGCGTAACAGGGGTGGGGCTGGTGAGCCTGAGCGGAGATCTGACAGTCAACCGGGGGGATGCGCTGACGCTGGTCTGTGCCATCTTTTATGCCGCGCATATTGTTGCGGTAGCCAAGGTGTCCCCGGGAAAGGATATCTATATCCTTACAGTATTCCAGTTTGCTTTTGCGGGGCTGTACGCTTGGATTGGCGGGGCGTTGTTCGAGACCTTCCCGGCCGCAGCCCTCACCCAAAGCGATGTCTTTCTGCCGCTGGTCTATCTGTCCGTGATGGCGACCACAGTGGCGCTCCTCTTCCAGAATGTGGGACAGGTCTGGTCCGACCCCGCCTCTGCATCGGTGATCCTGTCCCTGGAGTCGGTGTTCGGCGTACTGTGCTCGGTCCTGTTTGCAGGAGACCAGGTCAGTGCCCGGATGCTGGCGGGATTCGTACTGATTTTTGTGGCGGTCGTGTGCAGCGAGACAAAATTCGCCTTTTTGCGGCGGAACAGATTTATAAAATCTTAAAAAACATGGGGTGTATTTCTGGTATAATATAGGAAGAAGCACGCTATTATAGGCTATTTCCCCATAAAGCGGCCTGATTCATGAAAAACGATGGGACCCTTTTCGTGGACAAGCAGAGGAAATTGTGGTATACTGACCAGATACTGGGAAAGGAGGCCCTCAGATAATGAGGATCAATATATTGGGTGTCGGCTTTGACAACGTGACGATGGAGCAGGCGGTAGCGGAGGGCGTGCGCCTGACAGATACCCCGGGGGCCCACTACGTGGTGACGCCCAACCCGGAGATTGTGGAGGTCTGCCGGGAGGACCCTGGCGCAATGGCCGCTGTCAACGGCGCGGATCTGGTACTGGCGGACGGGATCGGCGTGGTCTACGGCGCGAAGCTCTTGGGGACGCCCCTGAAGGGCCGCGCCCCCGGGATTGAGTTTGCCCAGCGTTTGATGGGGCGGATGGCCCAAAACGGGAAATCCCTCTTTCTCCTGGGCGCCAAGCCCGGCGTTGCGGAGAAGGCGGCAGAGCGTCTGCGGGAGCAGTACCCCGGCCTGCGGGTGGTTGGGACCCATGACGGCTATTTCCAGGAGGATGGGCCGGTGGTCGAGGCGATCCGCGACAGTGGGGCGGATGTGGTATTTGTCTGCCTGGGCGCGCCAAAGCAGGAGAAGTGGATGCAGAAAAATGGCGCTGCCTGCGGGGCGCATCTGCTCATCGGGTTGGGCGGATGCCTGGACGTGTTTTCCGGCCAGATGCAGCGGGCCCCGGAGGTGTTCCAGCGGCTGGGCCTGGAGTGGTTCCACCGCCTGCTGAAGAACCCCAGCCGTTTGGGCAGGATGATGAAGCTGCCGCTGTTTCTGGTGCATGTAGCAGGGGAGAAGAGGAAACGGGCATGAGCGGCAGATTGATTGTATTTGAAGGGGCCGACGGCGCGGGCAAGGCCACCCAGACCCATCTGATGGCCCGCCGCCTCCAGGCGGAGGGGGCAGCCTTCCGGGAGATCGATTTCCCCCGGTACGGGAACCCCTTTGCGGAGCCTGCGCGGCTCTATCTGGCGGGTGTGCTGGGGAGGCGGCCGGAGGACGTGAACGCCTGTGCCGCCTCTGTTCTGTACGCGGTGGACCGCTACGCCTCCTATAAAGAGGACTGGGGCGGGGCCTACGAGGCGGGGGAGCTGATTCTGGCCAACCGCTATACCACCTCCAATGCCGTCCACCAGGCGTCGAAGCTGCCCAGCGGGGAGCGGGATAGCTTTCTGGCGTGGCTCTTCGATTTGGAGTATGGCCGCCTGGGGCTGCCGAAGCCTGATCTCGTAATCTATCTGGACCTGCCCAGCGAGATGTCGGAGCAGATGCTCCGCCGCCGCCAGGAGGAAACTGGCACCCAGGCGGATATCCATGAACAGGACGCGGCCTATCTCCGCCACTGCCGGGAGAACGCACGGGAAATCGCGTCCAGCCTGGGCTGGCGGCAGGTCCACTGTGCGCCGGAGGGGGTTCTGCGCACCCCGGAGGATATCCACGAGGAGGTCTGGGCGGTGGTCCGCCCGCTTCTTGGCTGAAAAAAGGAAAAGGGACGCGACAGCGTCCCCAGTCCCCGCTATGTAGCACTTAGCAGCAGCAGCCGCAGGTATTGCCGCAGTTGCAGTTACAATTGCAGTTGCACCCGCAGTTGTTCCCGCAGTTACAGCCACAGCCGCAATTGCAGCCATTGCCGCAGCCGCAGGAGCAGCCGTTGTTGCAGCCGCCGAAGTTGCCGCAGCTGCAACCGCCGAAGTTGCCGCAGGAGCAGCCGAAGCTGTTGCCGCTGCCGCTACCACAGCAGCAGATCAGGATGATGATCAGAATGATCCACAGGCAGCCGGAGTTGTTGTTCCACATGATGTGTTCACCTCACTTATTAGTCTGAGACATCCTATGTGGGAGCAAGGCAAAATGCAGCTTGGACACCAAAAAATATTTTTAGCCGGCCCCAATTTTTCCGCCTGAGCCTCTTTGGCGGGGAGGGACGGGCCTGCCATTTCATCCACCAAAGGAGGATCGCTCCATGAATCATGAGGATCGCAACCATACCACCAGCTGGGACGGCAGCCAGGTCCGGCAGGCCGCCTCCAACGCCGAGCCGCAGCGGCAGGAGCAGCCATATCGTGCGCCCGCCGGGCAGCGCACAGGGAAGAAGAAAAAGAAGCAGCGGGGGAATCCGCTGCTGGCTTTGATCCTGTGGGTTGCCATCGTAGCGGCCTCCTCCGCCATCTTCGCGGGGGTGGGCTGGATGCTGGCCAACGATTTCGCCGCCTTGAACAAGACCTATAAGGAGGTCAATTTTGAGGTGAAGGATGAGTGGATCTCCGATGTCGCGGATGTAGAGCAGAAGGACGGGAAGAAGAAGGAGGTCACCTATTACGATATGGCCAAGGTGGCCGAGGCTCTGCAAAAGGATGGCCTCATTGAGTACGGCTGGTTTTTCCGCCTGTTCTGCTGGTTCAGCCATGCGGACACGAAAATCACCCAGGGGACCTTCACGCTGAATACCAATATGGACTATATGGCCCTGATCCGGAACATGCGCTCCAGAGGCGGCTCCGCTGTGACCGTTGACGTGGCGATCCCCGAGGGCTATACGGTCTCCCAGATCATTGAGCTGCTGGCGAAGAAGGGCGTTGGCACAGAGGAGGATCTGACTGACATTGCGGAAAACTATGTCTTCGAGGAGTACGCCTTCATCGACAACGAGAACCTGGGCAGCATCAGCCGCCTGGAGGGCTACCTGTTCCCGGACACCTACAATTTCTATGTAGGCGCGCGGCCTGAGCTGGCGTTCAACTCCATGCTCTCCAACTTCAATAACAAGGTGTTCAATAACGAGGATTTCGCGGATCTGTTTGCCGCCAGCAGCTACGAGCTGTCAGACATCATCACCATCGCCTCCCTGGTGGAGCGGGAGACTGACGGCAGCGACCGGGATAAGATTTCCTCCGTCATTTACAACCGTCTGGAGAACGCGGGCGAGACCAACTACCTGCTGCAAATCGACGCGGCCCTGGTCTATGCCGCCGGCGGCCGGGCCATCACCCAGGAAGATTACGCCACCCTGGACAGCCCCTACAACCTCTACCAGCATACGGGCCTGCCGCCTACGCCCATTGCCAACCCGGGTATCGCCTCTATCCGTGCGGCCCTGCTGCCGGCGGATACGGACTACTATTTCTATGTCCTGGGTGCAGATGACAAGCATGTGTTCAGCGAGACCCTTGCCAAGCACAACGCCGCGCAGGAAAAAGCCGCCAAGGACAAGGCGGCGCAGCCCGCCAAGTGACGCGCCATGGGAGAGAGAAGAAAGCCGGAACTCCTGTCACCCGCCGGGGACATGGAGCGGCTGCGGATGGCGGTGCTGTATGGCGCGGATGCGGTCTACCTGGCGGGGGAAAGCTTTGGGATGCGCTCCTTTGCGGGGAATTTTTCCCCGGAGGAGCTGCCCCGGGCGGTGCGCTTCGCCCATGAGCAGGGCGTGCGCGTCCATGTTACAGTCAATACCATGCCTCGCAGCCGGGAGGTGGACAGCCTCCCGGCTTGGCTGGAGCTTTTGAACGATGCGGGGGTCGATGCCCTGATTGTAGCGGACCTGGGTGTGTTCACCCTGGCGGGGCAATATGCCCCCCGCTGTGAGCGGCATATCTCCACCCAGGCCAGCGTGGCCAACTACCAGGCTGCCGCAGCCTGGTATGGACTGGGGGCCAAGCGGGTTATCCTGGCGCGGGAGCTGAGCCTGGAGGAAATCCGGGAGATCCGGGCACGGACGCCTAAAGAACTGGAGCTGGAGGCATTTGTCCACGGGGCCATGTGCGTCAGCTATAGCGGACGGTGCCTGCTGTCGAACTATATGACAGGCCGGGACAGCAACCGGGGGGCATGTGCCCAGCCCTGCCGCTACCAGTACTATCTGATGGAGGAAAAGCGGCCTGGGGAATACTTTCCGGTCTTCGAGGACGGGAAGGGGACGTATATCATGAATTCCCGGGACATGTGCATGATCGACCATGTGGCGGAGCTGATGGACGCGGGCCTGGACAGTCTGAAGATTGAGGGCCGGGCCAAGAGCGCCTATTACGCCGCTATTGTCACCGGGGCATACCGCCACGCCATCGACGACGCGGCCGCCGGGCGGCCCCTCGACCCCATATGGCGCAGGGAAGTGGAGCGGGTCAGCCACCGGCACTACGCCACCGGCTTCTACTACGGCCCGCCGGGGGAGTACACAGACAACGCCCGGTACATCCGGGAGTGGCAGGTGGTGGCGCTGATAACCAGCTGCGATGAGCACGGCCTCGCCACGCTGACCCTCCGCAACAAGTTCTGTACCGGGGACACGGTGGAGCTGGTGGGGCCGGACGTGAAGCCCTTTGCATTCGAGGTCCCCGAGATGGAGGACGAGGAGGGCACGCCCCTGACCCATCCGAAAAATCCGCAGATGGTCTTCCGGATGCAGCTGCCCAGGCCCGTTCCGGCCTGGAGCATCCTGCGCATTGAGCGGGATCTCTCTGCGAAGTCATAGCCTTTCTCGCCAAGCTTCGTTTGGCGCCTGCTGGGGGTGGGGAAGGGTGGCCCTGTGCAAGCTGTTTCAAGTTCTTTTTGATCCTGTTTCTTGTAAGAAAAAGGATGTTTACTGAAAAAGGAGGGCGGATATGAAGAAGCTGTTGAAGATCCTGCTATGTCTGCTGTTGGTCTTGGCGCTGGCCGTGGGCGGCTATGTGGCCTATGTATTTTTGGCATACTACCGGGTGGAGGACAGGCAGGAGCTGGAGGTATTGACAATCCACGACTATGGACTTGACGTCGCGCTGACGGCGGGGAGGCAATACCGGCTCGTCTCCTATAACATCGGGTTTGGGGCCTACAGCAATGACTACAGCTTTTTCATGGACGGCGGAAAGGAGAGCCGGGCCCGGTCCCCGGAGGCGGTTCTGGAAAACGTAACCGGGGCGGTATCGGCAGTGCAGGAGCTGGACCCAACCTTCCTGCTGCTCCAGGAGGTGGATGTGGACGGCACCCGCAGCTATCACCTGGACGAGTGGGCCTTGCTATGCAGCCAGATGTATTTCCTCCACGGCACCTTTGCCCAGAACTACGACAGCCCCTACCTCTTCTGGCCCTTGACAGCCCCCCATGGGGCCAACCGGGCAGGGCAGGCCACCTTTTCCAAATTCCCCATCGCTTCTGCCCTGCGCCGCCAGCTGCCCATTGAAGACGGGGTTATGAAGCTGGTGGACTGCGACCGGTGCTACTCGGTACAGCGGATTCCCCTATCCGGCGGGGATGAGCTGGTGCTTTATAACCTCCACCTCTCCGCCTATACCTCCGATGGAACGATTGCGGAGGAACAGCTGGAGATGCTGTTCGCAGACATGCGCTCGGAGTATGAGAAGGGGAACTACGCCATTGCAGGGGGCGATTTCAACAAGGACCTGCTGGGGAACTCATCAGAGATTTTCGGCATCTCCGGCCCGGGGTACACCTGGGCCCAGCCCATCCCGGCGGAGCTCATCCCAGAAGGATTGACTGTCGTGGCCCCCTTCGACGCGGCAGCTCCCGTGCCCTCCTGCCGTAATGCAGACCGCCCCTATGGTCCGGATAACTACGTGGTCACGGTGGATGGCTTCATTGTATCCGACAATGTGGAGGTGGCAGAGGCAGAGGTCTATGATACCGGGTTTCGCTGGAGCGACCACAACCCGGTCTATCTGGATTTCATATTGAAGCCGCAGATTGCAGGCGGGGAGTGAGCGGGCAGGGAGGGGAGCGTGTGAAACGGGTTGGGAGGATCAGCATAGTATCCTTCATTGCAGCCATGCTGTTAGCTGGGACAGCGTTTGCGAATTCCGCGCCGCCGGAGTATCTGTTGGTAGTCAGGCTGGTAAACGGGCCGGATGAGCCGTATTATCTGGATATCCTGACCAAAGAAGCGGGCGATTCTGTATACAGAGACTCGAACGAGGCCCTTGCCGGCGTTGACCAGGATTTGCTGGACGGCCTGCGCAGCGAGATCCCGGAGGGTTGGGAAGCCTGTACCATGGAGAGCTCCAGCCAGCTTTTCCTGCATGTGCCAGGGAAGGACGGTTTCCACCGGTTCAGCGGCCTGGATACGCCGGAGAAATTCCGAATGATCCTGATGACGAAATCTGGTGAGGTCTGGAGCTCAGATACCATGGAGCGGAGGGCATTGCAGGATGCTGTGACCGTGGATTGGGCCAGGAAGAGCGTTTCGGTAATGCCCATCTGGCTGGCGGTTGCCCTACAAACGCTCTCCACTCTGCTGCTGACATTGTTGACAGAGGGGCTGGTGCTGCTGGCGTTTCGCTTTGACTGGAAGAAGAACTGGAAACCGTTTTTGCTGGTCAATCTGGTGACACAGGGCGCGTTGGCGCTGTTCCTGAGCACCCATATTGTCCGGAGCGGGGTAGGGGCCTATGGGATGATACTATATAGTATCCTTTTGCTCCCCATAGAAGGGGTGATCGCCTTTGTGGAGGCGGTGTTGTATGCGAAGTTCTTCCGGGGCCAGCCTGCAGGCAGGGCCTTCGCCTATGGGCTGACAGCGAATGCGGCGTCCTATGTGTTGGGGCTGCTTGCCGTGCAGGCAGTTTGGGAGAGGCTTGTACGGGTCCTCTGGCTGGGGAGCAGGATGTGAATCATGGTGCGCGGCAGCGTCTTGGTCCGGATGGGCTGGGGCGCTGCCGGCACATTTTAGGGATACATACATACAATACAAAGAGGAGGCGGTGGTATTGCCATACTATCTTTTACTGAGCCGCTCGATTACCCATGCCCAGCGTATGAGCCGCATCCTGGAGCGTTCTGGCATAACAGCCCGCTTTTTCCGGCCCCCGATGGGGCTGACGGACAGGGGATGCAGCTATGCGGTGCGGATTGCGGAGGGGTACCTGCCCACAGCCATGGAACGGCTGCGGGCGGAGGGCCTGCTGCCAATGCGCGTCTTCTACGCTGGCGCTGACGGATCGTTCAGCGAGGTTTCTATATAATTGGGAGGGGGGCCGCCCCAGGCGGACGGCTCCCCTCCGATGCTGCTTTAGGAGGAGCGCAATGAGATGATCTATTTTGACAGCGCGGCCACCACGCTGCAAAAGCCGGACACCGTACCGGCGGCCGTGGCGGGCGCAATCCATACGATGACCACCCCCGGGCGGGGGGATTACCCCGCCGCCAGGGATGCGGCGGAGCTGATGCTGCGCTGCCGGACAGAGGCGGCGGAATTTTTTGACGTTTCCCAACCGGACAACGTAATCCTGACCACCAATGCCACCCACGCCCTGAATATTGCGATCAAGAGCTTGGTGTCCCCTGGGGACACGGTCGTGATTTCCGGCTATGAGCACAACGCCGTAACCCGCCCCCTCCATATGATTGGCGGCGTATCCACGCGCATTGTCAATGGCAGGCTCTTCGACCCCGGGCAGATGGCGGAGGGGTTCCGCCGGGCGGTGGACGGCAGTGTAAAGGCGGTGGTCTGTACCCATGTATCCAACGTGTTCGGGTATGCGCTGCCCATTGACGAGATCGCAGCCACCTGCCGGGAGCGGGGCGTCCCCCTGGTGGTGGACGCCTCCCAGTCCGCAGGGATTTATCCGGTGAGCCTGCGCCGGTGGGGGGCGGCCTATGTGGCGATGCCTGGCCACAAGGGGCTCTATGGCCCCCAGGGGACAGGGCTGCTGCTGTGCGGGGAAGGGCAGTCCCCCAGACCCCTGCTGGAGGGCGGCACCGGGAGCCTGTCCCGGCTCCAGGACATGCCGGACTTCCTGCCGGACCGCCTGGAGGCGGGGACCCAGAATGTCCATGGCGCGGCCGGGCTGCTGGAGGGGCTGCGCTTTGTGCGCCGGATGGGCGTGGAGCGCATTGCCCGGCAGGAGAGCGGGATCATTGCCGCTCTATCGGAGGGGCTGCGGCGGATGGGGACGTTCCAGGTGTTTGACAGCGGTGGGGCGGGAAGCTCGGTGCTGAGTGTCCTGCCGCTGAACACAGACCCGGAAACCTTGGGTGATCAGCTGGCGTCCCAGGGGGTGGCTGTACGGGCGGGGCTGCACTGCGCGCCGCTGGCCCATATGACTGCCGGCACGGCGGAAAGCGGCACACTGCGCTTTTCCGCCTCTGTTTTCAACACGGCCGGGGAGGTAGCGCAGGTTCTGGCGCTGCTGGGGCGGCTCTAGCGTAAAAATGAGGGGGAGGCGGGGAAAACGTCTCCCCCTCGGCGTATAAACTTTTTGTGAATATTCCCGCATAATTGTTTCTCTATTGCTTTGTTATAGCTTGTTTTGCAATAGATATCTGAAAAAAAGTGATTATTTACAGACAGAGTGATTTTTCCGCCAAAAATCTGGCAGTAAATTTGTTGCTTTTTTCCCGCACTTAGATTAAAATATAGTTTACTTATAGATTCTTTCCAACGGAGGGACGCCATGGATGTGTTGACGAACTTGGCCCAGAGGGCGAGCAACTTTGTCCTCTCACTGGAAATGTGGGATGTGCTGGACATCCTGGTAATTGCCTACCTGGTCTATCGCCTGCTGCTGCTGGTGCGGAGGACAAACTCATCCCGGCTGCTGAAGGGGGTCCTGGTGGTTATCATCGCGCTGTGGCTCTCCTCAGGGAGGCTCCGGGCGCTCAACTTCCTGCTCAACCATATCGTTGAGTGGGGCGTTGTAGCCCTGCTGGTCCTGTTCCAGCCGGAGATCCGACGGGTGCTGGAGCAGGTGGGGAGCAGCCGCCTGCCCTTTTTGGAGCTGTTCTCCAAACCCCAGGTGGACCGGCATACCATTGAAGGGGCTATTTCCCAGACGGTCTCCGCCTGTGGGGATATGAGCAAATCCCGCACCGGCGCGCTTATCGTGTTTGAACGGCACATCCAGCTGGACGAGGTCCTGCGCAGCGGGACAAAGCTGGATGCAGAGGTGTCCTCTGAGCTGCTGAAGAACATCTTCTTTGTCAAAGCGCCCATGCACGACGGTGCGGTCATTGTCCGGGAGGGACGGGTGCTGGGGGCGGGCTGTATGCTCCCCTTGAGCCGGAACGTGAACCTGAGCCGTGATCTGGGAATGCGCCACAGGGCCGGCATCGGCATGAGCGAGAACTCCGATGCTGTGGTGGTGCTGGTCTCCGAGGAGACCGGGTCCATCTCCGTGGCCGTAGGTGGGATGCTCAAGCGTCACCTGATGACGGAGACCCTTGAGCAGCTGCTGCGCAATGAGCTGCTGCCCCAGCCGGAGGACGACGGGGAGAAGAATGGGAAAAAGCGCAAGGGCTTGAAATCCCTGCTTGCCAAGGAGAAGAAGGGCGGTGGAAAAGAGGATGAGTGAAAAGGTCAACAAGGTCCTATATCTGATACTGTCTCTGCTGCTGGCTATCGTTTTCTGGCTGTATGTGGATGACGCGCTCGGCAACCCCATTACAAGGGAGCTGAAGGACGTGCCGATTGAATTTATCGGTGAGGAAGACACGCTTCCCAACCGGGGGCTGATGCTGGTGGACGGCGAGGACATCACGCTGGACCTCTCCGTCAGCGGGCCCCGCACGATTGTTTCCAACCTGCGGCGCAGTGATCTCCGCGTCCAGGTGGATTTGACCAACATCAACGCCGCAGGCACATACCAGCGGACGTATACCTATGCGACTTCTGACAACATCAACCGCGCTGATATCAGCATCCAGGGCTCCCGTTCCACGATCACTGTCCAGGTGGCAACGATGTACTCCAAACAGGTGCCCGTATCAGTAAGCGTGGTGGGTGAGGTAGCCGAAGGCTTCATCTACATGACCGACCGCCTGGTGGTGGAGCCTGCTGCCATCACCCTCAGCGGCAAAGAGGAGGATGTGGAGCAGGTGGAGGCCCTGCGCGTGGTGGTAGATCTGGCTGGCGCAAACGGCACAGTACAGCAGGATTTCAGCTACGAGATGCTGGACAGCCAGGGCAATGTGGTGCAAAACGAGCACATCCGTGTCTCAGACAAACGCGTAAATGTGACCGCGCCGGTGTATGTGATCAAGGAGCTGCCCCTGGTGGTGAAGTTCAAGCAGGCCGCCGGTTCCATGGAGGAGGACATCCGTTACTGGCTGGAGCACGACAGCATTACAGTAGCCGGTGAGGCCGCCAATCTGGAGACGATAGCAGAGATCACCATGGGGGAGGTGGATTTGACCACCATCCTGTCTGATGTGGACCAGCTGGTGGAGATTCCGATCCCCGCCGGGTGTGTCAATCTGAGCGGCATAACCAGCACAACCCTGAGCATCCGTTTCCGGGGCCTGGAGACGCGGGCTTTCTCGGTGAGCAATATCTCCCCCATCGGCTTGAGCAGCGGCCAACGGTTCAGCCTGATTACCAATTCAGTGGATGTCCTGCTGCGCGGCCCCGCTGCGGAACTGGAGCAGGTGATGGCAGAGGATATCCGCTTGGTGGTGGATCTCACCCAGTTCACCTCGAATGGAATGTATAAAGTGGACGCACTGGTCTTTGTTGACGGCCACGAACAGGTAGGCGCGGTTGGTTCGCCGCCCAGCATAGCCTGTAAGATCACATCCTAGGGGGCCTTGCCATGACACAGATCGCAACAGTCACCGGCCTGCCCGCACCTGGGCAGGCGGAGGTGGCGGTGGCCCGGCAGACCGCCTGCGGCCATGACTGTGAACACTGCGGGGGATGCGCGGCCAGGACGGCCAAGCTGGTGGTCCGCGCCTGCACAGCAATCCCTGTGGAGGTTGGGGACCGGGTAGAACTCTACAGCGACAACCGGGTGCTGGGCTTTGCGGCCCTGGTATACCTGGGGCCGGTGACGCTGTTTCTGTTGGGGTATCTTTTGCCCTCCGGCCTGCCAGAGGCAATGCGGTATCTGTGCGGCGCCTTGGGCTTCGTCCTGGGCTTTGCTGGCGCGATGGCCTGTGACCGCCGGATACGGCGAGGGCAACAGAGAGTTGCTTACCAGATTACCAGGAAACTATAAAATATGTTCGGATATGTGAGGCCGTCTGCCGCCCGGCTGACGGATGAGGACAAAGGGCGTTTCGGCGCGGCCTACTGCGGCCTGTGCCGTGCGCTGGGCGCACGGTATGGCACAGCGGCCCGGTTTATCCTCAACTACGATTTTGCATTTTTGTCGATCCTTCTGTGGCCCCAGGATGAGCCGCCCCGCCTCCACAGCAGATGTATCGCCCATCCGTGGAGGGGACGGGACTATTTCCCAGGGAACGCGGCATTGGAGCTGGCGGCAGATCAGAGTGTGATCCTGGCCTGGTGGCAGCTTCAGGATGCCCTGGAGGACCCAGGGAAGGGGAAGGGAAAGTACCGGGCCGCTGCCGCCGCGCTGCGGGGGGCCTATAGCCGTGCCCGTCATTTCCGTCCGGATTTTGACCGAGCCACCAGGGAGCATCTGGCACACCTGCGGGAGCTGGAGAAGAGACGCTGTCCCTCCCTGGACGAGCCCGCCGACACCTTCGCCCAATTGCTGGCTGGTGCGGCGGGGGAGGTTGGTGACCCGGTGAAACGCCGGGTTTTGGAGCAAATCTTATACCACCTGGGCCGCTGGGTCTATCTGGTGGACGCGGCGGACGACTTGGCGGAGGATTTTGCCTCCAGAAGCTACAACCCTCTTATCTGCCGCTTTGCCCTGACAGAGGGGAAACTGACGGATGAGGCCAGGGAGAGCCTGGTGGTGAGCCTGGACCACTCCGTCCGCCTGATGGCCGCAGCCTTTGAACTGTGGGACTTCGGCGCGTGGAGCGGTTTGATCCGCTCTACGGTGTATGAGGGCCTCTTCCTGGTGGGAAGGGCTGTATTAGAGGGAACATTCCAAGCCAACGATATGGCCCTGCGTATCGGGGGCAGAAATAAGGAGCAGCTATGACCGATCCCTATGAAGTCTTGAATATCCCCAGCACCGCCACGGATGATGAGGTCAAAAAGGCCTATCGGGAGCTTGCCCGGAAGTACCATCCAGACAACTATCACGATAACCCCCTGGCGGATCTCGCCCAGGAGAAGATGAAGGACATCAACGCCGCCTACGACGCGATCCAGAAGCAGCGCAGCGGCCGGGCGGCATCCGCTTCTGGTGGCAGCTATCAGCAGAGCTATGGCGGCTACCAGTACCAGCAGCAGGCGGCGGGAAATCCCGCCTTTCAGCGGGTACGCATGGCCATCAACCGCAACGACCTGGGCATGGCGGAGCAGCTTCTGGGCCAGATCGGGGATCACAGCGGCGAGTGGAACTTCCTGATGGGAACGATCTGTTACCGCCGGGGTTGGCTGGACGATGCACGGCGGTACTTCCAGACAGCCTGCCAGATGGAACCGGGGAATGCAGAGTACCGGCAGACCCTCAACTATGTTGAGAACAACAGGGAAACCTACCGCCCGGAGGGGTACGAGGTGTTCAGCAGCGGCTGCGGCGGCAATAACATGTGCGCGCGGCTGGCTTGCTCCTATATGCTCTGTATGGGGCTCAATACCTGCGGAATGCGGGTGTTCTGCTGTTGAGATCGGTTCTTTTGCCTCTTTTCTTGGGAAAGAAAAGAGGGGATGCCATACATGGAGGGAGAAGGACAATTTGGTTAAGAGTATGACCGGCTATGGGAGAGCCAAGCAGTCACGGAATGGGCGGGATATCACTGTGGAGGTCCGCAGCGTCAATAACCGCTACCTGGACTGCACGGTGAAGATGCCCCGTTCCTACATCTTTGCGGAGGACGCCATAAAGTCCAAGGTGCAGAAGGCTGCCAGCCGGGGCAAGGTGGATGTGTTTGTCACCGTGGAATCCCTGGGGGCGGAGGAGTCAGTGGTGGCTGTCAATGAACCCCTGGCCAAAAGCTATGTTGCTGCCTTGGCACGGCTGACCCAGCTGGGCGGCGGGATGGTCAAGGGCAAGTTTGCTGTGACAGATTTGGCCCGCCTGCCCGACGTGCTGGCAGTAACAAAGGCAGATGAGGATTTGGAGACCATTACCGCCGACCTGTGCGCTGTTTTAGAGGAGGCCCTGGCGGCGTATACTTCTATGCGGGAGACCGAAGGGCGCAAGCTGGCGGAGGACATCTCTGGGCGGCTGGATACCATTGAGGCAATTACAGCCCGGGTGGAGGTGCGTTCGCCCCAGACGGTGGCGGAGTATCGGGAGAAGCTGCTGGTACGGATGAATGAGGTACTCCAGAACACGGCTGTCGACGAGGGCCGCATCCTTACGGAGGCAGCGCTCTTTGCCGACAAGGTGGCGGTAGATGAAGAGACGGTCCGTCTGCGCAGCCACTTGGCGCAGCTGCGAGGAATGCTGGGCAGCTGCGAACCGGTCGGCCGGAAGTTGGACTTCCTGATCCAGGAGCTCAACCGGGAGGCCAATACCATTGGCTCCAAGTGCAGCGATTTGCAGATTGCAAGGGATGTGGTGGATCTGAAGGCGGAGATTGAGAAAATCCGCGAACAGGTCCAGAATATTGAGTAGGGAGGGGCCATGGAGCTGGTGAACATAGGCTTCGGCGGGCTGATCTCCGCGCAGCGGCTCATTGCTGTTGTCAGCCCCGACTCCGCGCCGGTGAAGCGTCTGGTCAGCGAGGCCAGGGAGCGCAGTATGCTCATTGATGCCACATTTGGAAGAAAGACAGCGGCGGTGCTGGTGATGGACAGCGACCATGTGGTGCTCTCCGGCCTGCCTCTGGAGAAGCTGGCCCCCCGGTTCGGGGTGGCTCCCACTGTTTGGGAGGATGAGATATGAAAAAAGGGAAGACATTCATTATCTGTGGGCCTTCCGGCGTGGGGAAGGGTACTGTAGTAGCCCGCCTGCTGGCCAGTGACCCGACCCTCTATTTCTCCATATCCGCCACCACCCGCGCCCCCAGGCCGGGGGAGGAGGACGGCGTCCACTACCACTTCCTGACCAAGGAGAAGTTCGAGAGCTGGATTGCGGCCGGGGATTTTTTGGAGCACGCCCAGTTTGTAGGCAACCTCTATGGCACCCCCAGGCTGTTTGTGGATCAGGCCATGGAGCGGGGCCAGGATGTACTGCTGGACATTGAGATCCAAGGTGCGGAGCAGGTCCGCCAAAAGCGGCCGGATGCTGTGCGCATCTATGTCGCCCCTCCCAGCTGGGAGGAATTGGAACGCCGCCTCATCGGGCGGGGCACAGAGGATATGGAGAAGGTTCGCTCCCGTCTGGCGCGGGGGAAAGAGGAATTTGCCGCCGCCAAGGACTTTGACTATTTTGTCATCAACGACACAGTAGAACACGCTGTAGAGGAAATCCGCGCCATCATGACCGCCGAGCACTGCCGGCCTGTGGAGCGGATCGGCCGGGCTGGCCTGCGGTAGGGGATATCCCTTCCAGACCGGCTGATGGTTTGATCAGAAAATCATATCATAAAGAAGGAATGATGTTATTATGATGCTTTATCCCGCGATGAACAAGCTGACCGCGAACGTACCCAACCGCTATCTGCTGGTGAATGTGGTGGCCCGGCGGGCCCGCCAGATTGCCCAGGAGGCGGAGGACAACGGGGAAACGATGGATGTGAAGCCCGTGACCATTGCCATCAATGAGGTGGCGGAGGGGAAGCATTCCGTGGCCGCTGCGGATATCGTGATTGAGGAAGTGGAATAGGCCATGTACGGGAAGACGCACCCGCTGGGACCAGACCCCAGCGGGTGCGCCGTGTGCCCAAAGCCCCAGGGGATGGGGCGATCTACCGGTAAACCGAGGTGAACGGGAATGGATTTGGTGGCGCGGGTGGCGGTAGCCGCGGCGACATATGCGATTGACAAGCCCTACGACTATCTGGTGCCAGCCTCCTTGGCGGAGAAGGCCGTGCCCGGCGTGCGGGTGACGGCGCCCTTTGGCCGGGGGAACCGGGCCAGCGAGGGGGTCATCCTGGCAGTAGGCCAGGAGAGCCGGCGGACAGGGCTAAAAGCGTTGACAGAAATCCTGGATGAGGAGAGCGTGCTGGGCCCGCTGCAAATCAAGCTGGCCCTGTGGCTGCGGGAGCGGTATTTCTGTACCCTCTACGACGCGGTCAAGGCGTTGCTGCCAGCGGGGCTGTGGTATCAGCTGCGGGAGGTTTGCACCCTCCTGACCAGCCGGGAGGCTGCCCTGGAGGCTGGGAAGGACAGCCGTGAGAGCCGTGTCCTGGAGACATTGGTATCCCAGGGCGGGTCCGCGGGGCTGGATACCCTGCGTCTGGCCTGCGGAGAGGGTGCGCCCGGCGTGGCGCGGGAGCTGCAAAAGCGTGGGCTAGTATCCATTGAGGCGACAGCCTCCCGGAAGGTCTCGGACAAGCAGGTGCGGCGGGTGACGCTGGCGGTGTCAGCAGAGGAGGCCATGGCTGCTGTGGAGCCGAGACGGCGATCCGCCCCCATGCGTTATGAGGTGATCAAGCTCCTATGCTCCATTGGCAGCGCCCTGTCCAGCGAGATCTGCTATTTTACTGGCGCATCCCCCCAGACGCTGAAGAACCTGGAGAGGAGCGGCCTGGTGGCCTTTTCCCAAGAGGAGGTCCTCCGTGTCCCCAGGCCGGAGCCGGTGGAGAGCGGGCCAATCGTCCTCAGCGATGAGCAGCAGGCCGCCTACGACAGCATCCTTGCCCAGGCAGGGGAGGGCAGTGCGTCCTGCTCCTTGCTCTACGGCGTCACTGGCAGTGGGAAGACGTCGGTATACATCCGCCTGCTTCAGGAGATCGTCCGCCAGGGGCGGCGGGGCATGATTCTGGTGCCGGAAATCGCCCTGACGCCCCAGATGATGGCCAAATTTGGTGCATATTTCGGGGACCGGGTGGTCATGCTCCACAGCGGCCTGCGCATGAGCGAGCGGTACGACCAGTGGAAACGGGTGCGGCGGGGGGAGGTCGATATTGTCCTTGGAACCCGCAGCGCCGTATTCGCGCCGCTGGAGAATTTAGGGATGATTATTCTGGACGAGGAGAACGAGAGCAGCTACCAGTCCGAAAACCCGCCCCGCTACCATGCTCGGGATGTGGCAAAGTTTTTGTGCTCCCAGCAAGGTGCGGTGCTGGTTCTCGGCTCCGCCACGCCCTCTGTGGAGACGACCTACCAGGCCCAGCGCGGGGTCTATCAGAAGTGCATCCTGCGCTCCCGTTACAACCGCCAGCCCCTGCCGGAGGTTGTGATCGCGGATATGCGCCAGGAGCTCCGGGCTGGAAACAGCGGCATGATCAGCGCACCCCTGCGCCGGGAGCTGGAGGGGAATTTGGAGCGAGGAGAACAGAGTATCCTCTTCCTTAACCGCCGGGGCAGCAGCCGGATGCTGCTGTGCGGCGAGTGCGGCGAGACCCCACAGTGTCCCCGATGCAGCGTACCGCTGACATACCACAGCGCCAATGGCCGGATGATGTGCCACTACTGCGGACACTCCGAGCGGGCCCCCAAGGTGTGCCCGGAGTGCGGTGGGCTGATGAAGCAGGTGGGGGCGGGAACCCAGAAGGTGGAGGAGGAGCTGTCCGGGCTGTTCCCCCAGGCAAGGATTTTACGCATGGATGCGGACACGGTTTCCGGCAACCACGAGGCGCTCCTGGACCGCTTTGTGAGTGAGAAAATCCCGATCCTGCTGGGGACCCAGATGGTGGCAAAAGGGCTGGATTTCGAGAATGTCACGCTGGTAGGCGTCCTGGCGGCTGACCTGAGCCTGTATGTGGACAATTACCACGCCGCTGAGCGGACCTTCAGCCTGCTCACTCAGGTGGTGGGCCGGGCCGGACGGGGCAGCAAGGGGGGGCGGGCTGTGATCCAGACCTTTACCCCGGACAACGAGGTCATCACCAGCGCGGCAGCGCAGGACTACAACAGCTTTTATGCCGGGGAAATCCGGCTCCGCCGGGCGCGGCGGTATCCGCCCTTTGCGGATATTTTTACCCTGACGGTCTCCGGGCCGGAGGAGGGGGCTGTGCTTCGTGCCGCCGCCCAGCTGCGGGAGGCGATGCGCACGGGAACGCAGTATCCTACCGCTGCCAACCTCTCGGTAGAAATTTTAGGACCTGCTCCCGCACCGATTGTGAAGGTAAATAACCGCTACCGTTACCGCATTTTTTGGGTGGGGCGCAACGACCACACCACCCGGGAGCTGTTGGGCTACTATGTTCGTGCGTTCCATCAGAGGAAGGAAAACAGGGGAATGAATCTGTTTGTGGACTGTAATGCGGACGATTGATAAAAAGAAGTTTATTCCTGCCCGAAGGAGGACAAAATAACCATGGCGATTAGAAAAATCGTAACCCAGGGAGACCCTATGCTGACTAAGAAGTGCCGTCAGGTGACGGATTTCAACGACCGGCTCCACCAGCTCCTGGACGATATGAAGGACACCTTGGCAGAGGCCCAGGGGGCTGGGCTGGCAGCCCCGCAGGTCGGCGTTCTCCGTCGGGCAGTGATCGTGGTGGATGACACGGACGAGATGCTGGAGCTGGTGAACCCGGAGATTCTCTCCCAGTCCGGCGAACAGGCCGGGCCGGAGGGATGTCTCAGCGTCCCCGGCAAGTGGGGGATGGTGTCCCGCCCCAGCTGTGTCCGGATTCGGGCGCAGGACCGGTTTGGCAACTGGTTTGAGGCGGAAGGGGAGGACCTGACGGCCCGCTGCTTCTGCCATGAGATCGAGCACCTGGACGGCCATCTTTATGTGGAGCATATTGACCACTTTATGACAGAAGATGAACTGGAGGAATTTTACGAGGCGGAGGAAAATAGGGCGAAATGAGCTTGCGCGTTGTGTTTATGGGGACCCCGGACTTTGCCGCTGCGGTCCTGCGCCGTCTGGTGGAGGACCGGTGGGCTATTGCGGCGGTCTTTACCTCGCCGGATAAACCTAAAAACCGTGGAATGAAAATGCTGCCAACACCTGTAAAGGAATATGCATTGACACAAGAAATCCTTGTTTTCCAGCCGGTTTCCTGCCGGGACGGGGCGGTATTGGAGCAGCTGCGGTCACTGGAGCCTGATGTGGTGGTGGTGGCCGCCTATGGCAAGCTGTTGCCGCAGGAGCTGCTGGATATCCCCAAGAAAGCGATCATCAATGTCCATTCCTCCATCCTGCCCCAGTACCGTGGTGCTGCGCCCATTAACTGGGCCATCCTCAATGGAGATCAGGAGACCGGCGTCACCATCCAGTATATGGCGGCGGAGCTGGATGCGGGGGACATCCTGCTGGTCAAGCGCACGCCCATCGGGCCGGATGAAGATGCGGGCCAGCTCTACAGCCGTCTGGCGGAGCTGGGCGGCGAGGCGGCCAGCGAAGCCCTGCGCCTGCTGGAGGAAGGCGGCGCGCCCCGGACGCCCCAGGTCTATGGGCCACAGTACCAGTACGCCTCCATGCTTTCCCGGGAAATGTCCCCCATGGATTGGGGCAGACCCGCACGGGAGCTGGTCAACCAGGTGCGCGGCCTTGTCCCATGGCCCTGCGCCGCCACGGATGTGGCAGGGGTACGCTGGAAGGTCTACCGTGCCCAGGAGGGGACAGAGACAGACCGTATACCCGGTACCATCCTATCCGCCGGAAAGGCGGGGATTGAGGTTGCCTGCGGCGATGGCAGGAGCCTGCTGATTACAGAGCTCCAGGCCGACGGGGGCAGGCGGATGGCTGCCGCTGACTATCTGAGGGGGCATCCGGTTGCGGTAACGTGAAAACGGGTTATCGTATATTAGAAGAAAAGGTATCAGAAAGGACTTTTTGCGAAGCATTGTTTCGCTTTTTAGGGGAAATGAATCATGCGTTTTTACTATGACGCGATCTACTGGATTATACTGATCCCAGTGCTGATCCTCTCGGTTTACGCACAAATTAAGGTCAGCTCCAGCTTCAACCACTACAGCCGCCAGCGTAACCGCCGTGGGGTGACGGGAGCTCAGGCCGCCTATGAGGTCCTCCGGGCCCATGGCGTCCATGATGTGGCGATCCGGCCCTGCCGGGGGGAGCTGACCGACCATTATGACCCGCGGGATAACACCATCTATCTCTCCGAGCCGGTGTACAACGCGGACACGGTGGCGGCGGTAGGCGTAGCGGCCCACGAAGCGGGCCATGCGGTGCAATATGCCGTGGGCTATGGGCCGGTACGCATCCGCTCCGCGATCATCCCGGTGACGCAGTTCGGCTCAAAGTTTGCCTTTGTGGCGTTGATGCTGGGGCTGGTGCTCTACTCCCAGCCTGTGTTTGCCATTGGGATTGTACTCTTTGGATTGACCAGCCTGTTCCAGCTGGTGACGCTCCCGGTGGAGTTTGACGCATCCGCCAGAGCTCTGGGGACGATTGACGGCACGAACCTGCTGGATGGGGATGAGCGGAAGGGGGCCAAGAAGGTCCTGACCGCCGCTGCGCTGACCTATGTAGCCGCTTTGCTGATGAGCTTGTTGCAGCTGCTGCGGTACCTGCTCATTTTTGCGGGCCGGGACAACAGGAGGCGCTGATGGGAGGCGGAAGAGAGGCGGCATTGGAAGCCCTGACTGCCTGCCGGCGGCTGGATACCTGGTCGGATAACAGCCTGAAGGCCGCCAGCCGCGGCCTGGACCGCCGGGAGGCGGCCTTGGCTGCCCGGCTGGCCTATGGGGTTTTGCAGAACCGGGCCTTGTTGGACTTCTATCTGGACAGCTGCTGCGATCAGAGCTTCGCCAAACTGGAGCCCTTTGTGCGGGACGTGCTGCGGCTGGGCGCTTACCAGATTCTATACATGGACCGGGTGCCGGACAGCGCCGCCGTAGACGAGGCGGTGGAGACGGTCAAGCGCGGGAAACGTAAACGGGCTGCCGGGTTGGTCAACGCGGTCCTCCGGCGGCTGAGCCGGGAAAAAGGTGGACTGCCCGCCATCCCATCGGGGCTGGAGGGCCTGGCGCTCCAGTACAGCCATCCCCAATGGCTGGTGGAGCGTCTGGTGGGGCTTCTGGGCAGGGATGAGGCGGAAGCGTTCCTTCGCCTGGATAACGAGAGTGTCCCCACGACCATCCAGCACAACCCCCTGCGGGGGACGGCGGCAGAGCTGGCCGCGAGCCTGGAAACCGCCAGTATAACGCCCCACAGCTGGATGCCGGGGTGCTATTTGCTCTCCGGCGGAGGGGATCTGGCAGCTCTGCCTGCCTTTCAGGAGGGGCTGTTCCAGGTGCAGGACGCCGCCGCCAGGGCGGCTGTGCTGGCCGCAGAACCCAAGCCGGGCTGGCGGGTGCTGGACGTATGTGCTGCACCGGGTGGGAAGTCCTTTACAGCGGCCATAGAGATGGAAGACCAGGGCGAGATTATCGCCTGTGATATCCACCAGCACAAGCTGGCGCTGATTGAGAAGGGGGCGGAGCGGCTGGGGCTGCAATGTATCCGCCCTGTGCTGGCCGATGGCCGGCAGGAGCGGGCGGAGTGGGCCGATGGGTTTGATCTGGTGCTCTGTGATGTACCATGCTCGGGCCTGGGCATTATCCGTAAGAAGCCGGATATCCGCTACAAGGACCCGCAGGTATTGGCAGGGCTTCCTGCGGTCCAGCGGGCGATTCTGGACAATGCAAGCCGCTATGTCCGGCCAGGCGGCGTCTTGCTGTACGCCACCTGTACGATCCTGCCAGAGGAGAATGGGGAGATTACGGACGGTTTTCTCGCCTGCCATGGGGAGTTTCAGAAGGAGCCGTTCTCTCTGCCCGGCCTGGAGGGGGAGACGGACGGAAGTATGTGCCTGTGGCCCCAGCGCCATGGGACAGACGGGTTTTACATCTGCAAAATGAGGCGGTTATGAGGGAAGATATACGGTCTATGACCCTGGAGGAGCTGGCAGCGGCCATGGGGGAGCTGGGGGAGCCCGCTTTCCGGGCCAAGCAGGTGTTTGCATGGCTCCACCGCGGCGCGGGGTCCTTTGCGGAGATGAGCGATATCTCCAAACCCCTGCGCCAGCAGCTTGCACAGCGATGGGAGCTGTCCGCACTTAGGGAGGCGCGCAAGCAGGTCTCCCAGGTGGATGGGACGACGAAATATCTCTGGGAGCTCAGTGACGGCAATTGCATTGAAACGGTACTCATGCGCTACCGCCACGGCAACACGGTCTGCATCTCCAGCCAGGTGGGCTGCCGCATGGGCTGTGCCTTCTGTGCCTCCACCTTGGGGGGCAAGGTGCGCGACCTGCGCCCATCGGAGATGCTGGAGCAGGTGCTGTTCACCCAGGCGGGCAGCGGCCTGGAGGTCTCCAACATCGTGCTGATGGGGATTGGGGAGCCCATGGACAATCTGGATAATGTGCTGCGGTTCCTGGAGCTGGTCAACCATCCGCAGGGGCTGAACATCGGGATGCGGCACATCAGCCTTTCCACCTGCGGGGTGATCCCCGGGATACGCCGGCTGGCGGAGCTGGAGCTCCAGCTGACGCTCTCTGTGTCCCTCCACGCGCCGGACAATGAGACGCGAAGCCGCCTCATGCCGGTGAATAAAGCCTACAGCGTGGAGGAATTGTTTGCGGCCTGCCACGACTATTTCCGCAAGACGGGCAGGCGCATCAGCTTCGAGTATGCCATGATCGACGGCGTGAACGACGCCGACTGGCAGGCGGATTTGATTGTGGAGAAGCTGCGGGGAATGCCGGGACACGTCAACCTGATCCCCCTCAACGACGTGGCGGAGAGCCCCTTGAAGCCCAGCCGCCGGACGCGGCGTTTCCAGCAGCGGCTGGAGGGCCGGGGCGTCACCGCCACCGTGCGGCGGAGCCTGGGCGGGGATATCGATGCCAGCTGCGGCCAGCTGCGCAGGAAAGCCATGGAAACTGGAAGGAAGGGACTCTGAGGAAATGATGAACGTATGGGGCATGACAGATATCGGTCTGGTGCGCCGGGAGAATCAGGACGCCTATGCAGTTCGGTGCAGCGATGAAAGCGGGTTCACCATATGCGTCGTCTGCGACGGGATGGGCGGCCCGGGCGGCGGAAAACAGGCCAGCGAACTGGCTGTGGACGCATTCCTGGCCACATGCCTTGCCAACCTGCGCCAAGACATGGAACTGGAACAGGTGCAGGAGGTAGCCGAGTTTGCCGTGGCCGCTGCCAACACCGCTGTATATGAGCGTTCCGTCCGGGATAAACAGCGGGGCATGGGGACAACGCTGGTGTCCGCCATTGCAAGGGAGGGGCAGGTATTGGTCAACAATGTGGGCGACAGCCGGGCCTACCTGATCCGCGGCGGGGGCGGCGAACGGGCCATCACACGGATCACCCGGGACCACTCCCTGGTGGAGCGGCTGGTGGAGCGTGGGGCCATTACAGAGGCCGAGGCCAGAAATTACCCAGGCCGCAACCTCATTACCCGTGCCTTGGGCCCGGATGCCGAGGCCCTCAGTGACAGCTACCAGGTCCAGCTGCTGCCAGGCGACTACCTCCTGCTGTGTACCGACGGACTGATTACAACTGCTACAGACGATGAGATGGCGCGGGAAGTTTTGGAGGGCGGGGACGACAACACCTGCCTGGACCGGCTGCTGGAGATTGCCAAGGGGCAGGGGGCGCCGGACAATGTGACCGCTGTGCTGCTGCAGCAGCAGTGAAGCCGGAGAGAAAGGATACTTGACTATGGAACGATACATAGGAAAGATGCTGGATAACCGCTATGAGGTCCTGGAGGTCATTGGCACCGGGGGCATGGCGGTGGTATTCAAAGCCAAGTGCCACCGGCTCAATCGTCTGGTCGCCATCAAGATGCTGAAAAAGGATCTCAGCGAGGATGCGGCGCTGGATAACTTTAATAAGAAAATATGGCGTGCGCCTAAGTCGGCAAAAGCTCCGAGATATAGCTTGGCGGTACTGATCGATCCGAAAGAGAAATTTC
>JAAWKB010000119.1 GCA_022797115.1 Oscillospiraceae bacterium | reverse complement strand
GGCAGCGGCAAGACGCGGGTGCTGGTGGACCGGCTGTTCGGCCGGGTGCTGGGGGAGGAGCGGGCCAATCTGGACGACTTCCTCATCATCACCTACACCAGGGCGGCGGCCTCGGAGCTGCGCGAGCGCATCGCCCGGGAGCTGGCGGGGCTTCTGGCGGACCGGCCCGGGGACCGGCACCTGCAGCGCCAGCTGCTGCTGGTCTACCAGGCGGATATCAAGACCATCGACGCATTCTGTACCGCCCTGCTGCGGGAGAACGTCCACCTGCTGGACTTCGGTGGGGAGCGGGGGCTCACGGCGGATTTTCGGGTGCTGGATGAGAACGAGGCATCCCTTATGCGCCGGAGGGTGCTGCCCCGGGTGCTGGAGGAATTCTATACCGATATGACGCCTGGCCAGATCCAGCTGGCGGACGCCTTCGGCTTTGGCCGGGACGACAGCCGCCTGGAGGAGCTGGTGCTGGAGCTATACGGCAAGGTCCAGAGCCATCCCTACCCGGAACGCTGGCTGGAGGAACAGAAGGCGGGCTGGGCAGAGCTGCCAGGGGACGCGGGGGAGACCGCCTGGGGCCGGGAGCTGCTGGACGGGCTGGCCCGCAAGGCCCTCCACTGGGCGCGGCTGCTGCGGGGCGGCGTGGAGCAGATGGACCCCTCCCTGCTGCGCTCCTACGGCTCCTGCTTTTCCCAGGTTGCCGGCCAGCTGGAAGCGTTGGCCGAGGGGGCCCGGATGGGCTGGGATACAGCGGCAGCGCGGGTCGTCCAGTTCCCCCGGCTCACAGCCGCCAGGAAGTGCGAATACCCGGAGCTGAAAACCCGGATGAAGGGCCTGTGGGACCGGTGCAAGGCGGAGATGGGCGCGGCCTGCGCAGTTCTGGACGTGACAGGGGCGGAGGCTGCGGAGGATCTGCGCCGCTCCGCCCCGGCCATGGAGGCGCTGCTGGCGCTGTGCGTGGACTTCTCGGCGGCCTACCAGAAGGAGAAGCTGCGGCGCAACGCCGCGGACTTCTCCGACCAGGAGCATTACGCTGTGCGCCTGCTGCTGGGGGAGGACGGGGCCCCTACCGAGCTGGCACGGGTGGTCTCGGGCCGCTACCGGGAGGTGATGGTGGACGAGTACCAGGACACCAACCAGGTACAGAACTGCGTCTTTGACGCCATCTCCCACCAGGGCCGCACCCTCTTCACTGTGGGGGACATGAAGCAGTCCATCTACCGTTTCCGGCTGGCGGACCCCTCTATCTTCCTCAAGAAATACCGCGCCTATCCCCCTGCCGCCGAGGCGGATGAGGGGGAGCCGCGGAAGATCCTGCTCAGCCAGAATTTCCGCTCCCGGCAACCTGTATTGGATGCGGTGAACTTCGTCTTCGAGGCCATCATGTCCCAGGAGATGGGGGAGTTGGACTACGGCGAGGAGGAACGGCTGAACTTCGGTGCCGCCTACCTGCCGCCCCGTGAGGACTGCCAGACGGAATTCCACCTGTTGACACTCCCCCGGGACAAGGAGGTCCGCCACGTCCCCGGGGCCTTGGCGGAGGCGCGCTTCGTGGCGGAGCGGATCGCCCGGCTGCTGGAGGAGGGCTACCCGGTGACGGACGGGGACACCGGGCAGCTTCGCCCCTGCCGCCCGGAGGATATCGTGGTGCTCATGCGCTCCCCGAACCCCCGCCTGCGCCACTACACCCGCGCCCTGGCGGAGCGGGGCATCCCCTGCGGCGTCCAGGAGGACGAGGACTTCTTCTCCACCATGGAGGTGGCGGTGGCCTATGCCCTGCTGCAAATTCTGGACAACCCCCGGCAGGACGTGCCGCTGATTGCTGTACTGCGCTCGCCCCTGTTCGGCTTCACGCCGGACCGGCTGGCGGTGATCCGGGGCTGTCACCCGGCGGGGGACTTTTATGAGGCCCTGTCCGCCAGCGCGGACCCGGCGTGCGTAGACTTCCTGGAGCAGCTGGAGCAGCTGCGCAGCCTGGCCAAGGATATGAGTATGCACCGCTTGATCTGGCGGCTATACAACCAGCTGAATATGCTGGGGGTATTCGGGGCCATGGCGGGGGGCGAGCGGCGGCGGGAGAACCTGATCGCCCTCTATGAACATGCCCGGGCCTTCGAGGGCGCGGGCTACAAGGGGCTGTTCGCCTTTGTCAGCCACCTGCGCTTTCTGCTGGAGAATGGGGAGCAGCCGGCGGTGGCCGCCGGCAGTGTCAGCAGCGGCGTACAGATCATGAGCATCCACCGCTCCAAGGGGCTGGAGTTCCCCATCGTTATCCTGACAGACCTGAACAAGGGCTTTAACGGCACAGATCTGCAAACGCCAGTACTGGTCCACCCCCAGCTGGGGCTGGGGCCGCTGTACATCGACCTGGACCGCCATATCCGCTACCCCACCATCGCCCGGGGGGCGGTGGCAGGCCGGGTGAGCCGGGAGATGCGCGCAGAGGAGATGCGGGTGCTCTATGTGGGTATGACGCGGGCCAAGGAGAAGCTGATCCTGGTGTCCGCCATGCAGTCGGCGGCCAAGAAGCTGGAGCGGCTGACCACCCTGTCCGCGCTGCCCGTCCCGCCGGAGACAGTGGACGGGGCCGGCTCCATGGCGGAATGGCTGCTGCTGCCCCTGCTGCGGCGGTGCGAGGCCGCGCCGCTGCGTCTGTTGGCAGATCTGGACGAGGGGGATTGGGCTCTCCTGGAGGATGCCCCCTGGCAGGTCCAGATTCACGATGGCGCGCCCTACGACGAGCCGCCCGATCTCACAGAGGCGGAGCAGGCGGCCGCCCCATCCGCCGGCCTGCCGGTAGACCGGGAGGCCTTGGGGTACGTCTATCCCTATCAGGCCGCCTGTACCACGTCCACCAAGCTGACCGCAACCCAGCTCAAGGGCCGGGAAAAGGACAAGGAGATCGCAGAGGATACTGTCCAGCCCTACGTCCACCGGGAATTTGCCGCGCCCCGTTTCCTGTCAGGACAGAAGCCCATGGGGCCGGAGGCGCGAGGGACGGCGGTGCATCTGGTGATGCAGTATGTGGACCTGAGTGGTAAGACGGACGCTGCGGCGACTGTGGCGGACCTGGTGGAACGCCGCCTGCTGACGGCCGAGCAGGCCCAGTCCGTCGATCTGGCAGCCATCCGGCAATTTCTGGCGTCCCCACTGGCGCAGGAACTGCGGCAGGCGGATGAACTGGAACGGGAATACCGGTTCAGCCTCCTGGTCCCGGCGGAGGACTATTATCCGGAGCTGGCGGAGGGGGACGAGGTGATGCTCCAGGGCGTGGTGGATCTCTACGCGGTGAAGGACGGCGCTGTCACGGTGGTGGACTTCAAAACAGACCAGGTAAGTGAGAAAAACCTGCCGGAGAAGCTGGCCTTCTACCGCCCGCAGCTGGATGCCTACAGCGCAGCCCTGGAAAAAATCCTGGGCCTGCCAGTCAACAGAAAAATCCTGTACTTTTTCTCCGCCGGACTGGCGGTAGAGCCGTAATGCTTACATTCCAGCAGGGCCGGGGCCACGCCTGGGTGGTCCCGGCCCTGCTGGGGGATTTGTCCTGTTTTCAGCCCTGATGCGGGCGGTAGGTTTTGAACGGCAGGCCGCAGATCGTCTCCGTCCCCAGCTGGGACTTCTTCTTAACAGAGCGGTTCAGCGTCAATGTGTTCAGGTTACAGAAGCCCAGCTTGTGATAGAGCCTGAGCGCAGCTTCGTTCGACGGGACTACCTCCAGGTACATCGTCTCCAGGCCCTGCTCCTGGAGCGCATCCCACATCTGCTGGATGGCTGTCCCGCCAATCCCCCTGCCCCGGTATTCCTCCCGGACAAATATCTCCGCTTGGATTTGGCTTCTTCTGAGAAAATGTGATCCAAAACCTCCACAATGTTGAGCTTGTCCGCCACCGCC
>JAAWKB010000118.1 GCA_022797115.1 Oscillospiraceae bacterium | reverse complement strand
CCGGCACTGAAAAAGCGCCTGTTTTCAAGGCTTTGCGGCCTCTCAACCCGTATCCCATTTCAACGCCTCAAAAAAGGCAAAAATGGGATACGGATTTTTTGCGGAAAATGCAACTTTTCAGGCCGGTTTCCCTTTAATTCCTTTGGGCCGTTTTGAAGCTGCAATCCCCGCTCCGACGGCCATGCTGGGAACCAGGACGTGTCCATTTGGGCCGCCGTGGGCACAAGCCGCTCAGTTCGGCTGCGCTGGATATGCGAAAACATCTGACAAAAGAAAGAGCGAAAAGTCATCATAAACCTTTCGCACTCATATTCATATAGTACAGTCCTTATGCGCATGGCGCAAATTAGAAATATTTCTATTTGAACGAAAAAATAATGTTGCATTTATGAGATTTTTGCGATATAATAGGACTCCATTACAAAACAGGAGGAGCCGCCATGACCACTGGAGAGAGAATCCGCGCCCGCCGCAAGCAGCTCAAAATGTCGGTAGATGATTTGGCTGCCAAACTGGGCAAGAACCGTGCCACCATCTACCGCTACGAGAGTGATGCCATTGAAATGCCGGCTAGTCTGCTGAAGCCATTGGCTGATGCGCTGGATACCATTCCCGATGAACTGATGGGCTGGGGAGATTTGCTGGTCAGCGAAGCGGAGCGTCAGGATAACATAAGCGAGGTTCTGCCGTTGGTTGCAGACGGAATTACGGTTGCTGGCAAGAATCAGAAATACATTCTGTTCAAGGTCCCTACACACGGCGGTCAACTGGAATCTGATTTCTGTTCTCTGCTTTTAACGCTTTACAGTTTCAGCTCGGTCAATCAAGGCTCTAAAATGCGCACGATACGGATTTTAAGTGAGTTGGTATCCTCCCTTGATAAAAAATCCCAGGAAAAGCTGGTGTCCTACGGGGAATTTTTGGATACACAGGACCAGAAAAGGCGAGGGACCGCGATTGAACACCCCTACCAACGCGAATAACGAGAATGAATAAATCTGCTCAAATGGAAGAAAATATTGGAAGATTAATAGGAGCGTGATAACAGTTTGGAAATCAATGTCAGGCGTGAGAGCAAGATAGTAGAAATCTGGCTGACCAAAGAGGAGAAACAGGATACTGCACTCCTGGAGAAGCTCAAACCGATGTATCAAAACTACAAAGAGCAGGGGTACATGACGGTAGTGTTTGAATCAGGAGCGCAAAATCTCTGGGATATGACCAGTGCTTTGCTGTGCTATAACCGCAGGCGGATCGCTCAGCTGGAGGTGGAACAGCAGAAGCGGAACGGTATGGCAATGGGTATATGACCCCGCCTGACATCGAGGGAAAGAATAAATCTGCCAACAGATATGGTACAGCGGGGCTGGAACAAAATCGTTCCAGTCTCTATTTTTGTATTGCCTTGGGTCAAATAATGTGATACAATATTATCTGAATCAACCAAAAGAAAAGGGTGAAGCAGATGATTGAAAAATTTGACATCGCCGGTTACTGCCGGATTTCGGTAGATGAGGAGCTGGACCGGGACAACACCTCCATCGAAAACCAGAAGGCCATCATTGCGGACTTCGTGAAGCAGAAATTCCCAGGTAGCACCTTGACCTTCTACGAGGACCGGGACCGTTCCGGCTACACCTTCGAGCAGCGGGAGGGCTACCAGGTCATGCGCCGGGAGCTGATGGGCCGCCGGAAGGACATCCTGATTGTGAAGGATTTTTCCCGCTTCTCCCGCCGGAACAGCCGGGGCTTGGTGGAGCTGGAGGACCTGCGGGACGCGGGGGTGCGGATCATCTCCATTGGGGACGGCATCGACTTTCCCAACGACGACGACTGGCTGAAAATCCAGTTCCAATTTCTCATCAACGAGATGCCGGTCACCGACACCAGCAAGAAGGTGCGCTCTGTCATCAAGCGCCGCCAGCAGGACGGAAAGTGGATCTGCGCCGCGCCCTACGGCTACATCGTGAACAAGAAGCAGGAGTTTGAGATCGTCCCCACCGAGGCGGAGATCGTCCGGGAGATTTTCCGGCTGTACATCGGCGGCTGGGGGTACAAGAAGATCGCCAACCACCTTACCGGCCAGGGCATCCCAACCCCCCGGATGGCAGAGCGGGACCGGAAGGAGGCCACTGGGGAGGAGTACCGCCGGGACGTCAAACCGGTCTGGGCCATTGTGACAGTGCAGGGCATTCTGGACAACGATTTTTACATCGGAACCCTGCGGCAGGGGAAGTATACCCGAAAGAAGATCAACGGCAAAGAAGTCAAGCGGGACAAGCTGGACCACATTGTGATTGAGCACCACCACCAGGAAATTATTGACTACCGCACATTTGCCACGGCAAGGGCGCTCCGGGAATCCCGCTCTGCCGCCCACTACCGGGGACAGAAAAAGTACGACAACACGTACTCCGGCTTCCTGGAGTGCGGCGACTGCGGCTCTCCCATGTTCGCCATGAGCCGGCGGGACATCAAGGACGCCTACCGCTGCGGGACCTACCACCGACGGGGGAGGAAGGGCTGCACCAGCCACCACATCCGGGTGGACAAGCTGGACGAGTTACTGAAGCTATACGTTCAGAAGGTCAAAGATAACTCCGCCGCTATGCTGGACCTTCTCAACGCCGGCCTGAAAAAAGAAGCGGAGGACGTGGCAGAGACCGAAAAGTCGGCGGAGAACCTGGAGGCGGTGCTGGCGGACCTCCAGGAGGAGCTGAAAGCCACCAAGCGCCAGCGCATCCGGGACATCATGAAGCACCCGGACCAGGAGGAGACCCTGGAGGAGACCTACGACGAGCTGGAGGGCGACCTCCTCCGCCGGATAGAGGGGATACAAAACCAGATCGCTATGGCGGTGGACAGGCGGAACACCATCATCCAGGTGAACCGGGCGGCCAAGACGGCGCTGGAGGTCTTTGACGATATTCTGCAAAAGCCCAAGCTGGACCGGAACGACCTCCAGCTCATCATTCAGAAGATACGGGTGTTTGAGGACCACCTTGAGATCCAGCTGAAGGCGGACATTGACAGCATCCTGCAAAGCGGGAGCCTGCCCGGGGAGGAGGCGGTGGCTGCCATGGCCCCGGTCAGCTTCCGGCCCTATGAGATACAGATCGTCCAGGAGAGTGACCGGCACAACGACAAGGTTTTCACTGTCAAGGTTGTCAGCAACGGCGACCCTTTGGAGATTTACACGGATAAGGACGGCGGTGTCATTTTTAAGAAGTATTCACTCATGGGCGGGGTGGTAGACTTTGCGGCCCAGCTATGTGAGACGCTCAACCGCACCACAGGGCAGCTGACCGTGATCACCGACCGGGACAGCTGTATTGCGCTGGCGGGGGTTCCTCGTCGGGATCTGATGGAGAAGCCCATCTCCGCCCAGCTGGAGCAGATGATGGAGGGGCGGCAGATTTACCAGTACCAGGAGGACCAGGAGCCTATTCCCCTGTGCGCGGAGGGGGACAAATACTTTCTCAGCACGGCGGCGCCCATTCTGTCCGAGGGGGATGTTTTGGGGTGTGTCATTTTTGCGGGCAGCCCAGAGCACCTGACCGGGGGAGAGGTGGAGTATAAGCTGGCCCAGTCCATCTCCGCATTTTTGGGGCGGCATATGGAGAGCTGACGGAGAATAATTCGTCAAAATAGACAATAAATTCCTGCTTGGAGCGAAAAACTCAAATAAAAATCAGAAACAGCTCGTTGAAATTTTGTTTCAACGGGCTGTTTTTTGCATTTTCCGGCGTCGAATCTACACAAATTGTACGGAACCTGCGCACGGGGTTCTCAGGTTGCACACTTACTTATTCGTCCTGATTTTCAAAAACTTTAGCCTGTTTCCAAAACTTTTTCGGCGTGCTGTTTGTGATTTTGACTGTGCTCAAATTCTGTACTTTATGAGCACTCGAACAG
>JAAWKB010000013.1 GCA_022797115.1 Oscillospiraceae bacterium | reverse complement strand
GTCGTCGCCGGCGCGGTTGATCTTGTAGCCGGAGGACAGCTTCTCCAGGTTCTTGCTCAGGGCGGAGGTGTTGGTGTTGTAGTTGCGGTAGGCGTTCATAGCCATAATATTATGCTGAATTCTCATAACAATCTCCTTAAAATCATTCGCGCCGCTCTTCCTTGCGTACGCTCCGTTTTGTGATGCGCCTCCTGAGACGGACATCTGGCCAGCCTGCCCGGCCCGCTCAGCGCGGTACTATATTTCAACCAGCCTGCGCAGACTGCTTGAAACCAAAAATAATGTGCCGGATACGCAGTTGAGGGTTCTGAGCCGCACCTCCTACGGGTTCCCCTCCCCTGCGCTGTGGCCGCGGGCCGTGCCGATGGTCTCCAGATGGGCCCGCAGTGCCCCGATCTCCTGCCGCAGTGCCCCTGCCTCCGCCATGCTGTCCATCCGCGCAAGGATAGAGCGCATTTCCTGGACGGCGGCGGTCTCCTGCTCCTTCCGCTTTGCAAAGGCTTCCATATTCCGGGCGTTCCGTGCCCGCACGGAGGGCCGCTTGGGGGCCCGGTCCCGCAGGCAGTCCGGCCGGTCATCCCCGCTGCGCTCCAGGACCTTGCCGCGCAGGATGGGGATCTCCCGGGGGGCTTTCACTGACACGGAGAAGGCCCCGCCGGGCTGTTGGAAAATCTGCACGGCGATCTCATCGCCGATGGTCAGATAATCACCAGATTTGAGTTGTAACGATAGCATGGCGAGCTCCTTTCACCGCATAGCAGGCAGTCATTCTTTTTCTTAAAAGAAAAAGAATCAAAAAGAATTTGAAACAGAGTGAGGGGCAAGGTGTTTCGTTGAGCCTCTTTTCTGTGTTCGCAAGAAAAGAAGGGAGATGGATGCAGTTTGTAAAGGTGTACTTTTACAAACCATGCGCCTTTTTTTGCCTACACTTTTCTAATCGGCCTTTCAAGTGGAAAAATAAGGGCATCCAGGAAAATTTTTACCCAATGACTTTTAGTTTGTAAAAGTACACTTTTGCAAACCATGCGCCCCCTGTTTTTCCCGGAAAATCACAGTTGTAATTTTCCGTAGGATTTGCTATCCTTATAAAATAGACAAAATTGCCGGGAAGTCCCCGGTTCTGTGTCCCCTGCCGTGAAAAGTACGGCAAAAGGAGAAAGCGATGATTAAAATTTTGATAGTGGAGGACGAACGGCCGATTGCCGACCTGCTGGATATGAGCCTGACAGCCGCCGGCTACAGCTGTGAATGCCTGGACAACGGGGCGGCGGCGGCGGACGCCGTGGAGGCGAAGCGTTACGACCTGATCCTGCTGGACGTGATGCTGCCGGGGATCAACGGCTTTGAGCTGATGGAATATCTGGCCCCTATGGAAATCCCGGTCATCTTCATCACCGCCCGCAGCGCGGTAAAGGACCGCATCAAGGGGTTGAAGCTGGGGGCGGACGACTATATCGTCAAGCCCTTCGAGATTGCCGAGCTGCTGGCCAGGGTGGAGACCGTCCTGCGCCGCTACCACAAGACCGAGAGCCGTATAGTGGTGGGCGACGTGGAGGTGGACACCCAGTCCCGGGTAGTGACCAAGGCGGGCGAGCCCGTCCCCCTCACCGCCAAGGAATACAGCCTGCTGATCCTGTTCCTGCAAAACAAGAATATTGCCCTGTTCCGGGAGACAATCTATGAGCGCGTGTGGGAAAGCGACTACATGGGCGACAGCCGCACGGTGGATCTCCACGTCCAGCGCCTGCGCAAGAAGCTGGGCTGGCAGGAGCGGATTGCCGCCGTCTACAAGGTGGGCTACCGCCTGGAGGTCAAGGAATGAAATTCGCCTGGAAGGTGACGCTGGCCGCCCTGGTGATCCTGCTGCTGTCCACAGGGGTGGGGAGCTATCTGCTGATTACCCTCTCCTTCCGCTCCACGCTGGAGCGGGAGGTGGACGTGGCCCAGGAGGAGATGCAGATGCTGCGCATCACCTATGAGGCGGTGTGCTCCGCCCGGGGCATCACCCTGGAGAACCTGGAGGGGCACAGCGGCAGCTTTAGCCGGACCCTCAGCGAGAACGCCTATTTTGCCGATCACCAGTTCCGTGTCAGCACCCAGGACGGCGTGGAGGTCTATTCCACCCTCAGCTCCGCCGGGGACCCGGAGCTGTTGGAGAGCATCGACGAGCACGCCTCCGGCTACATCATCCGTTATAACGGGAAAACCGGGCGTTATCTGGTCCACAGCGCGGGGCCCATGACCCTGCCGGACGGCGTGCTGTATCTGGAGACCGTGCGGGACATCACCAGCCTGTTTTCTGACCGGGAAATCCATTACCAGGTCTACCGCTGGATTGTGCTGCTGGTGGTGGGGGTGAGCAGCGCGGTGATGTTCGCGTTCTCCTACTGGCTGACCACGCCAATCCGCAGCCTGGGCAGGGTGGCGACCCAGCTGTCCCAGGGGGACTACACCCCCCGGGCCCGGGTGACAGGCCGGGACGAGATCAGCGAGCTGGCCGCCAGCTTCAACCACATGGCGGACGCCATTGAGAAGAATGTCCAGGAGCTGGAGGACGCCGCCCGGCGGCAGGAGGATTTTACCGCCAGCTTCGTCCACGAGCTGAAAACACCCCTGACCTCCATCATCGGCTATGCGGACATGCTCCGCAGCCGGGATCTGGGGGAGGATAAGCAGTTTAAAGCCGCCAGCTACATCTTTTCCGAGGGCAAGCGGCTGGAGAACCTGTCCCTGGCATTGATGAGCCTGCTGGTGGTGGGCCATGCCACGGCGGATGTGCGCAGCGTGAATATGCAGCGGCTGTGCCTGGAGGCGGAGCGCATCAGCCTGCCGGCCATCCGGGGAAAGGGGCTGTCCTTAGTGGTCCAGGCGGAGGAGGGCAGCCTGCAGGGGGACCCCGCCCTGCTGCAAATGCTGCTGCAAAACCTGCTGGATAACGCCCGGAAGGCGTCCGAGCCCGGCGGCCTGCTGGTGCTGGAGGGCAGGCGGACAGGGTCTGGCTACTGCCTGACTGTCTCCGACCAGGGGCGCGGCATCCCGGAGGCGGAGCTGAGCAAGATTACGGAGGCGTTTTACATGGTGGATAAATCCCGCTCCCGGGCCGAGGGGGGCGCTGGGCTGGGGCTGGCCCTGTGTAAGGAGATTGCCGCGCTTCACCAGGGGAGCCTGCACTTTGAAAGCCAGCTGGATTTGGGGACAAAGGTGACTGTGGAGCTGGGAGGGATTGCTCTTGCGTAAAGCGGTTGTGATTGTGCTGGCGGCCCTGCTGATGGCGGCGGCTTTTTTCCTGCCCGCAAAGCTCTCCGTGTGGAACGACCAGCAGCTGCTGGACGAGCCCCATATCACCCAGGAGGACGAGCGGGAGGGCTTTGCCGAGAGCGTCCAGCTGACGGTTGCGGAGAAGCTGCTGCTGCTGCAAAGCGGGACGCTCAACAGCATGGTCCTGGGGGATCTGGTGATCCAGGGAGGGATGAGTGCCAGCGTTTTTGTCAACAGGGCGGAGACGGCGAACGAGATATCCTTATATGTTGAAGAGGAATTTCCCGGTGATGAGGCAACCCTTGCCATGGAGACAGATGCGGAGCAGGAAAAAACCCGCCAGAAGTGGTTTAAGCGATTGTCTGCGGTGCGCTCGGAGGTGCGCACTCTCCAGGCGATGGGGGCCATGCCCCAGCTGTGGGATGCGGACAGCGAGCTGGAGTTTCATGGCTATGGGGAGACCCTCTATGTGGATTCCACCACCCGGATGAGTTTCCAAGCCTACCGGATGCGTCTGGACGGCGCACCCTTTTCCCTGGACGTGCTGGTGGACGCCCAGTCCCAGCGCATCCTGGCCTTTAACCTGGACTGGTACAGCGGTACGCCCCTCAACTGGGGATTCCGCGGCGCGGCCAGTTTCGGCACAGCCTGGCGGGACTACTGGGGCCTGGACAGCGTCAACGACAGCTGGTATAGCGACTATGTCAAAAGTATCCTGGAGAATACGGATGCCATGCTGCATTCCAACGGCGAGTACAATGCCAATGGGCAGATTATCTTTTCCTACGGCGGGCAGTCCCTGCAGATCCCGCTGGCCAACTGGGCCTTTTACGACAGGAACCGCTCCCTGTGGTGGAACTACCTGTGAGGCCCGCCAATTTTTTACAAAAAAGATGCAAGAGAGATGCAGGGCAGATGCCCGGAGGCGATAGTCTCACTCCAGGCCGCCGGTGGGCGGTAGGATAACAGATAAGGAGGAGCAGCAAACAAGATGAGAAGGAATACCCGTTACCGCCGCAGGCGCCGTGCGCGCCTCCGCCCCGCGCACATGATGCTGCTGCTGGCAGCGGTCATAGTATGCGTGTTTGGCTTTCGCCGGCTTGCCGGCGGGAGGGAGCCGCCGCCTGCTGTCAAGGTGGACGGGGGGCAGAGTGTGGAACCGGAAGCGCCGTCCAGCCAGGAGCCCCTGCCGGCAAATGTGGTCACTGCGTCGGGGATTGCCTGCACCCGGAGGAATATGGAGGACGATGCGCTCTACACCGGGGAGCTGATCCTGGTAAACAACAAGATTTTCTACCACTTCCCGGAGGACCAGGAGCTGGACTGCATCTATGATAAGAAGAGCGGCAGCTACTATGTCCGTGACCGGGAGGTGTTCCTGGCCCCGGTGGCGATGGACGCCCTTAACAGGATGCTGGATGCATTCATGGACCAGGGGGGCAGCAAGTCCATCAATGTGGTGGCCGGTTATCGTACAGAGGAATTCCAGCAGCACCTCTTTGACCAGAGCGCGGAGCGCAACGGCCTCTCCCATGCGGAGAAGTACGTGGCCAAGCCCGGGGGCAGCGAGCATCACACGGGCCTGGTGGTGGACCTGTCCGTCCTGCGCGGCGACGGCTCCAGCGCGGACTATGACGGCACCGGGGAGTATGCCTGGATCAATGGCAACTGCCATGAGTACGGCTATATCGTCCGCTACGAGACCGGGAAGGAGGATCTGACCGGCATCTGGGACGAGCCTTGGCACTTCCGCTATGTGGGGATTCCCCACGCCACGGAGATAAACCGGCTGGGCATGTGCCTGGAGGAGTACATTGACTATCTCCGGCAGTTCCCCTTTGAGGGGGAGCATCTGACCATTGAATGCGTAAGCGGGACCTATGAGGTGTGGTACTCCAGCGGGACAGAGGTATACTTGCCCGACAGCGCGGAATATGAGCTCTCCGGCAACAATGTGGACGGGATGATCGTCACCTGTAAAATCAAATAGAAGGATAGGAAGAGGCTGCCCCGCACGATTGGAAAATCGAGTCGGGACAGCCCTTTTTATGGTATCATCCGTATAAAATTTGTGCTGGTCCGGTTTCTTTTCAGGGAGAGGACGGGCGCCTATAGGGCGGCCTCTACGGCGAGCCTGTGCCCGTCCCAGCGGCAGAGATAACCGCCGCCGTTGGGGGCCTGCCAGCGGTAGAATTGGCCGCTCCCCTCCAGCGCCTCCAGCAGGGACATGATGGTGCCGCCATGGACCACCAGGGCGGCCGTCCCATTCGGATGGCGGGCGGCAAGCTCCCGGAAGGCCCGGACCGTCCGCGCCTGCTGGCTGGCCTTGCCCTCCCCTCCCGGGGGCGCGGAAATGCCGCCGCTGTCCAGCCACGCCTGATAGGCGGCGTCCCCTTTCAGCTCATCATAGGTATGCAGCTCAAACGCGCCGAAGCTGCACTCCCGCAGGTCCGGGACCAACTCCTGGGGCAGGCCCGGGTAGAGGATTGCCGCCGTCTCCCGGCATCGCCGCAGGGGCGAGACGTAGACCCGGTCCACAGGCGGCATGGTGCGTCCCTCCAGGGCTGCGCGGCCCTGGGGGCAGAGGGGCTGGTCCGTAGAACCGATGTACCGGCGCTCCAGGTTCCCCTGGGTCTGGCCGTGGCGGATGAGATATACCCTGGTCATTTCAGCTGTGCCCCCAGGCCGCAGCACACCCGGTAGACCGCCGCGGCCTGCTCCGCCAGCTCGCAGCAGATGCGGCCCACCAGCTCCCGCCAAGCCCGCTCATCCCGGTCAAGGGGCACCACGCCGCAGCCCACCTCGTCGCAGATGATCACGCCCTCCGGGTGCGCCGCCAGCCAGGCCGCCAGGGCGGAACGGGGCTCCGGCAGGGTTCGGAGGGCCCGATGGAGGCCATAAACGCAGTCCGCCTCCCCCAATGCGCCGTCACTCCATGCAGCAACGCCCAGCTCCCGCCGGGCAAAGGCCAGCTTTCCCTGGGCTGCGCCGCCTACAATCAGCACCAAAGCGCACACACCCTTTCCGTCAACACCACCGCCGCCAGGACCAGCAGCTCGCAGACCTGTAAGAACCAGCCTGCCAGATCCCCGGTGAACCCGCCGAACTGCCCCAGGGCGATGGAGCGGTAGATGAAGTAGAAAACAGCTGACACCGCCAGGGCCGCAGCCGCCGCCAGGGGCTCCCCCCACAGCCAGGCCGTCCCGCCGTAGAGGGCGAGGTAGGCCGCCAGGGTCCACCAGGGGAACCGGCTGCCCGCCTTCAGGGACGCGCCCATGCCCGCCCTGGCGGAGGGCAGGTGCTCCACCGCAAGGGCGCTCAGGCTCCGGCTGAGGATGAAGCCGGCCGCCAGGGTGGGGACGCTCCCCAGCTCTGTGAGCAGGGCAAAGTACAGGAGGAACCACACGCAGCACCAGATCACCGCAAACGCGCCGACGTTTGAGTCCTTCAGGATGGACAGCTTCTTCTCCTTTGGGGCGTGGGAGGCCAAGGCGTCCACTGTGTCGCAGTAGCCGTCCAGATGGATGCCGCCGGTAACAACGGCGGGGACTGCCGTGAGCAGCGCCGCCCGCAGGATGCAGCCAAACCCCAGCAGGCTGCACAGCGCGTCCACCGCCCAGAAGACAGCGCCTACCGCCGCCCCCACCAGGGGGAAGAAGGCCAGGGTGTAGCGCATGTTTTCCTCTGTCCACGCCGCCTGGGGCATGGGGATGCGGGAGTAGGTGGAGAAGGCGATGATACAGGATGCGGCGAGACGGCCGGTCCGCTGTCTGTTTTCCATGCTACCCAATGTCCACCATCAGCTCCAGCAGGCGGGTGAAATCCTGCTTGACCCGGGCGGCGGTCTCCACCACCTCCGCATGGCTGAGGGGCTGCGGGAGGATGCCGGCGGCCATGTTGGTGATACAGCTTACGCCCATGACCTGCAAGCCGGCGTGGCGGGCCACGATGGCCTCGGGGACGGTGGACATGCCCACCGCGTCACCGCCCATGGCCCGGAAACAGCGGATCTCCGCCGGGGTCTCATAGCTGGGGCCGCTGTACATGACGTACACACCCTCCCGCAGGGGGATGCCCGCCTGAGCGGCCAGGGGCCGCAGCCTCTCCCGGAGGGCCTTGGTGTAGACGTCGCTCATGTCGGGGAAACGGGGGCCGAAAGCGTCCAGATTGGGCCCGATCAGCGGGTTGGCGCCGGAGAGGTTGATGTGGTCGCTGATCAGCATCAGGTTGCCGGGCTGGAAGTTCAGGTTCACCCCTCCGGCGGCGTTGGTCAGCACCAGGGTCCTGACCCCCAGCTTCGCCATGACCCGGACAGGGATGGTAATCTCCTGCTGGGCGTAGCCCTCGTAGTAGTGGACCCGGCCCCGCAGGGCGGCCACGGCGCGTCCCCGGCAGGTGCCGAGGACCAGCGCCCCCTCGTGGCCCTCCACGGTGGGGAGGGGGAAACCGGGCAGGTCGGAGAAGGGGATCACGGTCTGGTTTTCCAGCCGGTCGCAGAAGTCCCCCAGCCCGCTGCCCAGAATCAAGCCCAGCTCCGGCGTGGCGCCGGTCCGGGCGCGGACGGCTTCTGCCGCGCTGTCGATCCGCTCTTGGATGGTCATACAGTATCTCCTTGTTCTTTCCGGGAATAGGAGGATTCCCTTAATACGCCACGCCCCAGATGATGTCCGTAGCACACTCCTTGCCGCAGACCGGGCACTTGCCGGTGGAGCCGGACTGCTCCAGGGGCATACAGCGGGAGGTGACGCCGGCCTTCTCCTTCATCGCCAGCTCGCAGTCCAGGCCGCCGCACCACTTGGTGTGGACAAAGCCGCCGCCGTTTTTCACGGTCAGCTCCTTCACCTGCTCCCAGGTCTCCGCCTGGAAGCTGTTTTCCTCCAGGTTCTTCTTCGCCATGGCGAACATGTTCGCGTGGATCTCGTCCAACAGGCCCGCCACCGCGCTCTCCAGCTCCGCCAGGGGGACAAACTGCTTCTCGCCGGTGTCCCGCCGGGCGATGCAGCACTGTCCCTTCTCGATGTCCTTCGGGCCGATCTCCACCCGCAGCGGCACGCCCCGCATCTCATACTCGGCAAACTTCCAGCCGGGGGCCTTGTCGCTGTCGTCCAGCTTCACCCGCACGCCAGCCGTTTCCAAGCGCGCCTTGAGCGCCTGGGCCGCCTCCAGAACGCCGCCCTTGTGCATGGCAATGGGCAGCACCACCGCCTGGATGGGGGCCACCCGGGGGGGCAGGACCAGACCGTTGTCGTCGCCGTGGGTCATGATGATGCCGCCGATGAGCCGGGTTGAGACGCCCCAGCTGGTCTGATGGGGGAAATGGAGCTGGTTGTCCGCGCCGGTAAAGGTGATCTCAAAGGCCCTGGCGAAGCCGTCGCCAAAGTAGTGGCTGGTACCGGCCTGGAGGGCCTTGCGGTCGTGCATCATACACTCGACGCAGTAGGTGTCCTCCGCGCCGGAGAACTTCTCCTTATCCGTCTTGCGGCCCTTGGTGACAGGCATTGCCAGGAAGTTTTCGCAGAAGTCCGCGTAGACGTTCAGCATCTGCACTGTCTCCGCCACGGCCTCCTGGGCGGTGGCGTGCATGGTGTGGCCCTCCTGCCACAGGAATTCCCGGTGGCGCAGGAAGGGGCGGCTGGTCTTCTCCCAGCGCAGGACGCTGCACCACTGGTTATACAGCTTGGGCAGATCCCGGTGGGAGTGGATGATATTCTTGTAGTGCTCGCAGAACAGGGTCTCGCTGGTGGGGCGGATGCAGTAGCGTTCCTCCAGCTTTTCACTGCCGCCGTAAGTCACCCAGGCGCACTCGGGGGCGAAGCCCTCCACGTGGTCCTTCTCCTTTTGCAGCAGGCTCTCGGGGATGAGCATGGGCATCGCCACGTTTTCGTGGCCGGTGGCCTTGAACTGCCGGTCCAGCTCCTTCTGCATATTTTCCCAGATGGCGTAGCCATAGGGGCGGTAGATGAACATGCCCTTGACGCTGGAATAGTCAATGAGCTCCGCCTTCTTGCACACATCGGTAAACCACTGTGCAAAATCAACGTCCCTGGCGGTGATGGCGTCCACCTGTCTCTGATCCTTTGCCATAAGTCGTTTGTCTCCTTCTCTCGTTATTGGTCAATCTTCCGCTCAAAAATCAGGTCCATGGAGCGGATGCCGCCGTGGCTGGTGAACTCCAGGGGCACATAGCCGACATACCGCCAGCCCTTCTGCGCCTCCTCATCAATGACCGCCCGGTGTCCCGCGCTGTTGTTGTCAAAGAAGAAGCCGCCGCCGGTCTCCACAACAATATATTGATATTCGTACATAAACATCCCCATTTCTCAGCAGAGCTTCGCCCCGGCGGGGATCTTGTCATCAACCATCAGCAGGTTCAGGCACTCCTCGCCCCGCTCCGTGTGGACGGCGGAGATCAGCATCCCCTGGCTCTCCTGGCCCATCATCTTCCGGGGAGGCAGGTTGACAATCGCCACCAGGGTTTTGCCGATGAGCTGTTCAGGCTTGTACCACTTGGCGATGCCGGAGAGGATCTGCCGGTCCGTGCCGGTGCCGTCGTCCAGGGTGAAGCGCAGGAGCTTGTCCGACTTCTTCACCGGCTGGCAGTCCTTGACCTTTACCGCACGGAAATCACTCTTGCAGAAGGTGTCAAAGTCCACCTTTTCCTCCGTCTGGGGCTCGATCTCCAGGGCGGGCTGGGCGGCCCTCCGGGCTTCATCCATGATCCTTTCCAGCTCTGCCAGCTCCTTGGCCGCGTCGATACGGGGGAACAGGTTCTCCCCCTTCTGCACCTGCACCTCGCCGGGCAGGACGCCCCATTGGGCGGCGCTGTCCCAGCTGCGGCCCTCCGGGCCCGCGCCGGTCTGGGCGAAAATCTTCTCACAGCTGCCGGGCATAAAGGGGGTGAGCAGGACGGTGCAGATGCGCACAGTCTCCAGCAGGTTGTACAGGACGGCGGCCAGACGGGAGCCGTTGGCCTCCATATCCTTGGCCAGGGCCCAGGGGGCGTTCTCGTCAATATATTTGTTGGCGCGCTGGACTACCTTGAAAATTTCCTCCAGGCCGTTTTGGAACTGGTACTTCTCCATCTGCGCCTCATAGCGGCCGCGGAGGCCGGAGGCCAGGGCGATGAGCTCCTTGTCCAGCTCCGCGTCCTGACGGGCCTGGGGCAGCCTGCCGGTGAAATACTTCTCCACCATGGCGGTGGTACGGCTGACCAGGTTGCCCAGGTCGTTGGCAAGGTCGGTGTTGATGGTCTGGATGAGCAGTTCGTTGGTGAAGTTGCCGTCCGTGCCGAAGGGGAAGGTGCGCAGCAGGAAGAAGCGCAGCGCATCTACGCCGTAGCGGTCCGCCAGGACATAGGGGTCCACCACGTTGCCTTTGGATTTGCTCATCTTGTCGCCGTTGAAGTTCAGCCAGCCGTGGCCGTAGACCTTCTTCGGCAGGGGCAGGCCCAGGCTCATGAGCATGGCGGGCCAGACAATCGCGTGGAAACGGACGATCTCCTTGCCCACAAAGTGGACGTCCGCAGGCCAGAACTTGTCCACATCGCTGTACGAATCGTTCATATAGCCCAAGGCGGTCATGTAGTTGAACAGCGCGTCCATCCACACATAGGCAACATGCTTGGGGTCGAAGTCAATGGGTACGCCCCAGGTGAAGCTGGTGCGGGATACGCACAGATCCTCCAGGCCGGGCTTGATGAAGTTGTTGACCATCTCATGGACGCGGCTGCGGGGCTCCAGGAAGTCCGTGTTCTCCAGCAGGTCCTGGACCCGGTCCGCGTACTTGGACAGGCGGAAGAAGTAAGCCTCCTCCTCCGCGTCCTGGACGGGGCGGCCGCAGTCAGGGCACTTGCCGTCCTTGAGCTGGCTCTCGGTCCAGAAGCTCTCGCAGGGCGTGCAGTACTTGCCCTTGTAGGAACCCTTATAGATATCCCCGTTCTCGTACATCTTTTTAAAGATTTTCTGGATGGCGGAGACATGGTATCCGTCGGTGGTGCGGATGAAGCGGTCATAGCTGATATCCATCAGCTTCCACAGATCCAGCACACCGCCGGGGGCGATGACGATGTTGTCCACAAACTGCTGGGGCGTGATCCCGGCCTCCCGGGCCTTGTCCTCGATCTTCTGGCCATGCTCGTCGGTGCCGGTGAGGAACATCACCTCGCAGCCGGTCAGGCGCTTGTAGCGGGCCATGGCATCGGTAGCTACCGTGCAGTAGGCCTGGCCAATGTGGAAACGGCTGGAGGGGTAGTAGATGGGCGTGGTGATATAAAAGCGATTGTTTTCCATAGGAAAACCTCCTGTCAGCCCCATATGCGGGGGGTATACCGATCATATTGAGCGGATTTTTCCATAGTATACCAAACACAGGGTGAATTTACAAGCACTTTGGCTGGGAAATCGGCCTTCCCTCTTTAAAAATCTTGATTCGCAGGAAGAGCCAGCCGGCCCGCGAAAGGATGCAGGCCGGCTGGTTGAATCTGTCGGTGGGATCATTTTATTTTTCTGTTTTCTCAAACTCCGCAATGACTTTCACCTGCCGGTCGGGCATGGTGAAGGAGAACTTCCCATCGCCCTTTTCCCGCAGGGTGAGCTCCTTCCCGCCTGCGGCGGTGACGGTGATGCTGGCGAGGGCGTAGCCCTTGTCAGGATGGGCGGACAGGTTCACCCGGTCGCCCTCCGCCGCGAAGCGGTCGGCGGTGATGATCTTGCCGTGCCCGGACGGTGGGATGGAGACAAAGTTGGTTTCCGGGGCGGAGGCGGTGCGCGACCAGCGGGCGCGGACGGTGGTGTCCCCGCTGAATACGGTAGAGGTGGTTACGCGGGAGCCGTCCGCCAGGAACCAGCCCTCGAAGCGGTGGCCGCTCCAGGATGGAGTGGGCAAGGAGGAAAGACGGCCGTCTGCGCCGGTGGTCATCGCGGGGACAGTCAAAGGTGCGCCGCCTGTGTCAAAGGAAATGGTGTGGGTGACAGCAGGCGGGGCGGTGGTTTCCTCCTCATACTCCATAATGAAATCGCTGAAGCCGTCAATCTTGAAGGAGACGTACCATTGGCCGCTGGCTGCGTCCTGGTAAGGGGTGGAGGACAGCGTCACCGGAACCAGCTTTCCCGCGTGGAAGTGCCACAGCTTGAAGGTATGGGGTTTCAGCTTTTGCGCCGGGATGGGCATGGTGACACGGATGGGAACCTCCAGCTCCGCCACGTTGTTATTTGCGCCCTCGATCAGCTTCATGGAGAAGCGGAAGGTCTCAGCATTGTCCTGTTCCGGCACCTGGATACTGTCATCCTCCGGATGGCCGATCTCCAGGCGGACGCTCTTGCTGTAGTCAAAGTTCAGCTTCGCGCCGGTGACTTTGACGCTGGTGTCAATAAAGCCCAGCCCTGCCGCAACCTCAATCTCTGCTGAACCGTTGATGTTTTTTTCCAGTTCCTCAATCTTGTCAAAGATGGCGGAACCGATTTTGTCTATCGCGTCTTTCAGGTCGCCTTTGGCGATACTTTCAAGCGTGTCCTTGATGATCTCGGTGGATGCGTCGATGATGCTGTCCAATTTGTCGGAAATCTGGTCGGAAGGGGGTGTGGGTTCCACAGGGTCAACCGGCATGTATGTCCACTGACTGGATTTTACAATCTCACTGGGTGCATAGAGGGGGCCGTCCTCCAGAACGTCGTCCGGCCCTCCCACGGACTGGAGCGTCAGATAATATGTGCCGCTGGGAAGCTCATCCAGGGATACTTTGTAGGAATATACCTGCGCGTCTATGGGGGTGATCCGCTCCGTCAGAGTCCTGGCCGGAGCGGAGGGATTTGCCACGTCATAAATGTCGATTTGGTACCAATCCCGGGTTAAGCCGTGCGTTTCCCATTTAACGGGAAGAACATTCGTGTCCTCGTCAATGCTGTAGCAGGTCAGTTTCTCCGGCGCGGCCAGCTTGACGGGGATAATGCCGTCGGTACAGTGGATAATATCCTCTGACCAGGTGATCGTCTCTCCCGCATGTTCTTCTATCCGTTTCCATGCGGCTATTGAATCGTCAAAATAGATATTTCTACCCTTCATTACCAAAACAACGCCATCAGATCCAAATGCGGTACCGTCTATACTGGTGACAGAGGCCGGAATACGGATACTCGTCAAGCTGCTGCAGCCAGTAAACGCAGACGCTCCAATAGAAGTCACACTGTCAGGGATCGTTATATTCGCCAAACTGCTGCAATTCCAGAATGTAGCCCCATAAATAGAGGTAACACCGTCAGGAATTACGATATCCGTCAAACTGCTGCACCAGCCGAAAGCGCCCTCAATATATGTCACACTGTCGGGAATGATAACGCTTTTTAACTGGAGGCAGCTTTCAAATGCACTGTTTCTGATAGTAGTTACACTGTCAGGAATTGTGATACTGGTCAATCCTGTACGTTCAAATACCCTGGGCTCAATGGATGTGAGGCTGTTAGGCAGGGTAATGCTTGTCAGGCTGCTACATCCATTAAACGCATTGTCTCCAATGAACGTTACACTGTCAGGTAAGGTGACATTAGCCAGCCCGCTGCAACCACTAAACGCAGATCCATCAATAGACGTAACGCTGTCAGGGATAGTAATGCTTTTGAGCTTTTTACAATTCAAGAAGGCACAACGTCCAATAGAGGTAACACTATCGGGGATAGTGATGTCCGGCAGATTGATACAATCATAGAATGTATCGCTCGCAATAGAAGTAATAGCGTTTGGGAGGGTGACACTGGTTAAACCAGAGCAATTCTTGAATACACCCTGTCCCAAAAAGGTGACGCTGTCAGGGACGGTGATGTTTGTCAGCCCACTGCAACCATCAAATACAAAATCTGGAATATAAGTGACACTGTCTGGAATGGTGACACTTGTTAGCCTATTGCAGCCCTTAAATGCATAGTACCCAATGGCAGTAACGCTGTCAGGAATCGTGTATTCACCAATTTTTGTCGTGGGGCAATGAACCAGATTGGTTTTTGTTATATCGAACAAGACGTCATCTTCTACGATATAGTTGCGGTTTTGAGGATCAACCACTAGATCTGTCAAGCTGTTGCAGCCAATAAATGCACGCGGCCAGATATATATGACACTGCTGGGGATCGTGATACTTGTCAGCTTACTGCATTGCCAAAATGCTTGATCTCCAATGGTAACAATTGGTATTCCGTCAATTTGCTCAGGAATTATGACACTTGTAGCGGATTCGTCACAATCTATAATCACAATCCCACTATCCGCAATCGTATAGGATAGGTTTTCGTAGGTCAGCGTGTCCGCTAGAGGAATTACCTCATCATGAGCAGCCCCGTCGTTTGGAGCAGGCACCTCCTCCGCCCATGCCGTCCCTGGCAGCAGGGACAGCAACATACATAGTGCCAGCAAGGTTGATAGTAATCGTTTTTTCATGGACAACTTCCTCCCAACGTTCTTTTTACCACGGAATTGTCATTCCGTGGTAGTTTGCCCCAATACATAGGGCTAATTAACGATATCATAGCATTAGAAGGAAAATATTTCAAGGTCAAAATCAAGATTTAGGTATAGCAAAACAAAACCTGTTCTAAATTTTTTTAAAACAGGTTTGCAGTTGTATGTTTTCCTGCAACCTTTTTCCAAAAAAATAAAAAGTGGGCACACGCCGCTAAGCTGGCTACCACGGAATGACAATTCCGTGGTAGTTCTTTTTACATCACCAGCCGCATCCGCTCCAACTGCTTGCGGTGGGTATACCCGGATTCCATGGTATAAATCCGGGTCGTCTCGATACTGGCATGGCCCAAGATATCCGCCAAACGCACGATATCCTTTTCCAACCCGTAGTAAGTCCTTGCAAACAGGTGCCGCAAATTGTGGGGGAACACCTTCCCCGGCTCCACCCCTGCCTCCCGGCACAGACCCTTCATCTCCGACCAGATATTGCTCCTGTCCAGCGGTCTGCCGGTGCGGGTGACAAAAACCGGCCCTTCCGCAATCCCCCGTTTCCGGGCATAGCGCAGCAGCAGCGTTTGCAGTTTCCCGGGCAGGAAAACCGTCCGCCGCTTGCCCTTGTTGTCCACCTCCACCCGGCCCCGCTTTGCCGACTCCACGGTAAAGAACCGCAGTTCACTAATCCGTATTCCCGTGGAGCAGACGGTCTCCATGAGCAGCAGCAGCCGTTCATTGCCCCGCCGCCTTGCCGCCGCCAGCAGGCGGCGGTATTCATGTTCCGTCAGCTCCCGCGCCTCGTCCCGGAAAATCCGCCGCTGCTGCTTCACCGCCTTGAGCCTGCACCCCTCCAACCCTAAAAATGAAAACAACTTGTTGAGGGCGGCTACCGCCCCATTCACCCCTGCCGGGGTGCGGGATTCCGCAAGCTGTGCCTTGTACTCCAAGGCCAACACCTGATTGACCTCCCGGCCCTCCAGCCAGGCGGCAAACCGCGCCGCCTCCCGGCAATACTTCTCTACCGTCGCCGCGCTCCGCTCATCTTCCCGCAGCCGGGCGGCAAAATCCTCAATTTCCACATGACGAATCCACATAGAAACGCCCCCTCTCCTATTCTGCTTATAGTGTTACACAAAAGCGGAAAAGTTTCCGTAATGCACGAAACGGCCGCAGAAAGGGAACGCACGGCGGTGTGGACGCAGTTTCTCAACTTTTCCGGCTGCCGCGCGTTGACATAACGATGTGGAAAACTGTGTGGATAATGTGTAAAACCTTGTGGCGGCGGCAGTTCAGCAGGGTTCCCTCCCAGTATGGCGGGGAGTACCCTGTCACTTTTTTCAGAGTTTTTCCCTTTTTTGTCAAACCTGGCAGGGAAGAGGGAGCTCCCGGCAGGAAAAAAGGGCGGCTGGGCGTTTTTGTCCCTTTACACAGGGCGGCACGGATGGTATGATAAAAGATAGGCCAAATCTAAACCGAAACGGAAAGAGTGATTGTTTATGGACCGCCACAGCGGTATTCTCCTGCATATTTCCTCCCTCCCCTCCCGGTACGGCATCGGTACCTTGGGCAGGGAGGCCTACGCCTTTGCGGACTTTCTCCACGCGGCAGGCCAGAAATACTGGCAGCTGCTGCCCCTGGGGCCTACCAGCTACGGCGACAGCCCCTATCAGAGCTTCTCCACCTTTGCCGGAAACCCCTACTTCATTGACCTGGAGCTGCTGGCGGAGGACGGCCTTCTGGACCGTGCGGAGCTGGAGGAAATCGACTGGGGCGGCGAACCGGGCTATGTGGACTATGGGAAGATCTACCAGTCCAGGTTTGACGTGCTGTACAAGGCGTTCCGTGCCGGATATCCCCGGGACCGGGAGGCCGTGGAGCGTTTTGCCAAGGAGAACAAGTGGCTGGATAACTACGCCCTTTTTATGGCCCTCAAGCGCCATTTCGGCATGAAGAGCTGGCTCCAATGGCCGGAGGCGGACATCCGCTTGCATAAGCCGGAGGCTGTGGAGCGTTGGCGCAAGGAGCTGGCGGAGGACGTGCAGTTCTTCTCCTACCTCCAGTACATCTTCTTCCAGCAGTGGGAGGCCCTGCGGGAGTATATCCACTCCCTCGGCATCCAGATCATCGGGGATCTGCCCATCTATGTGGCCGGGGATTCCTCCGATGTGTGGGCGGAGCCGGAGTTCTTCCAGCTGGGGGAGGACAACGTACCAAAGGAGGTATCCGGCGTGCCGCCGGACTACTTCTCCGCCGACGGCCAGCTGTGGGGCAACCCGCTGTATGACTATGACCGGATGCGCGCCGACGGGTACGGGTGGTGGATTCGCCGTGTGGAGGGTGCGGGCCGCCTGTTTGACATCATCCGTATCGACCATTTCCGGGGCCTGGAGAGCTACTGGGCGGTGCCCTACGGGGAGGAGACCGCCCGGAAAGGGCGCTGGCGTAAGGGCCCGGGCATGGAGCTGGTGGGGACGCTGACCAACTGGTTCCCCAACCTGTCGTTTATTGCGGAGGATCTGGGCTTTTTGACGCCGGAGGTCCACAAGCTGCTGCGCAGCTCCGGACTGCCTGGGATGAAGGTGCTGGAGTTCGCATTTGACGCCCGGGAACCCAGCAACTACCTGCCCCATACCTACAGCCCCCGCTGCGTCTGCTATGTGGGCACCCACGACAATGAGACGGTGATGCAGTGGCGGGAGCAGGCGGACCGGGCGGACGTGTCCATGGCCCGGAAATACCTGGGCCTGAATGACGCGGAGGGCTTCCACTGGGGAATGATCCGGGGCGGCATGTCCAGCGTGGCGGACACCTTTGTGGTCCAGATGCAGGACTGCCTGGGCCTGGGCGCGGAGGGGCGCATGAACACCCCCGGCGTCCCCGCGGGCAACTGGCGCTGGCGGCTGCTGCCGGGCGACGCCAACCCTGCTTTGGCAAAGAAGCTGATGCAGTATACCAGGATGTACGGGCGGCTGTGAAAGCCCGCTGCTTGTGCGCCCTCCTGCTGGCCCTGCTCCTGCTCGCCGGCTGCGCCCAGGCGGGCCCGTGGGAGACGGAGCTGACGGCTATGGACACGTTTATGAAGCTGACGGTCTACGGCAGCGGTGGGGAACAGGCTGGGAAACAGGCGGCGGCGCGTATCCGGGAGCTGGAGTCCCTCCTGTCCACAACCGATGCCGGCAGCGAGATCTATGCCGCCAACCACACCGGGAGCGCGGACCTGTCGGAGGATACCGCCGCCCTGCTGGGACGGGCGCTGTCGCTGTGTGCGGATACCGGCGGGCTGCTGGATGTGACCATCTACCCGGTGGTGCGCACCTGGGGCTTCACCACGGGGGACTACCAGGTGCCGGACCGGGAGACGCTGGATAAGCTGCTGGAGCGGGTGGACTACCGGACGGTCTCCCTGGCGGGTGGCCGTCTCACCCTGCCGGATGGGGTTGAGGTGGATCTGGGGGCGGTGGCCAAGGGGTACGCCGGCGACCAGCTGATGGCCCTGTTCCGGGACGAGGGCGTCACCTCCGCTATTGTGGAGCTGGGGGGCAACGTCCAGACCCTGGGGGTGAAGCCGGACGGCTCCCCCTGGCGGGTGGCGGTCCAGTCCCCGGATGGGGACGGCTACGCCGGCGTTTTGGAGATTGCAGACAAGGCCGTTGTGACCTCCGGCGGATACCAGCGGTATTTTGAGCAGGACGGGGAGACCTATTGGCATATCATCGACCCCCGGACGGGCTGTCCGGCCAGAAGCGGGGTGTTATCTGTCACCGTAGTGGCAGATGAGGGCGTTGTGTGCGACGCGCTGTCCACCGCCCTGTTTGTCATGGGCCCGGAGGAAGCCGCCGCCTACTGGCGGATGCAGGGCGGGTTTGAATATATCCTGATCGATGAGGCGGGCGCTGTGACCATTACAGAGGGCCTGGAGGGCTGCTTCTCCCTCTATGGCAGCTGGGAGGGCCGCCCCTTATCAGTGGCGCGCAGGTGAGATTGCCGGCGCGCCCTTTTTCTATGGAGCTGGCCCGGGCTGGCGTGGCGCAATCCGGCAAGTCCCCTGCGCACGAGAGCTTTCCAAAACCAATCGCCTGTCTGCCTGGAGATCAGCCGCCTTTGGCTGATTTTTTTCTGCATGCAGGTATCCTCCCCGCCGGGACTGGCCTCCGCATATGTAGGGGGCGGTTGTTACCGGATTGTAACTTGCTTTTTTATAATACAGCTGTATAATAAAGTCAAATTATACAATTGTATAAAATACATATATTATGGGAGAGAGATACGATGAAACGGCTGGGAGACGCGGAGCTGGAGATCATGCTGTATATCTGGGAGGCCGGTGGGCCGGTACAATCCACCTATATCCACCACCGGATGCGGGGCAGCCGGGACTGGGCCCTGCCGGCGGTAGTCACCGCCATGAACCGGCTGGTAGAGAAGGGGTTTCTCTCCTGCGAGAAGCGGGGGCGGAGCAACTGGTACAGCCCCCTGGTCGCCGAGGGGGAGTACAAGGCAGCCGAGGGGCGCGGCATGATTGACAGGCTCTATGGCAGCAGCTTCACGGGGATGGTGGCCTCCCTGTATGACGGCAGGGCCATCGGGGAGGACGACCTGGCGGAGCTGCGCCGGTATCTGGATGAATTGGAGGGGAAATAGACATGGAAATCCTGTTGGATGTGGTAACATGGAGCGCGGCAGTAGGGGCGGCGGCCCTGGCGCTGACGCTGCTCAAGCCTGTGCTGGACCGGAGGTACAGCGCAAGGTGGCGGTATTGGGTATGGCTGGTTTTGTCGGCCCTGCTCCTGCTGGCCCCGGTGCAGTGGGAGAAGCTGCTGCCGGCGGCAGAGGCGAGGCCCCCGGTGGTCATCGCCGTGCCCTCTATGGAGCTGCATGTCAGCCGGGATGAGGGCGTCAGGCTCCAGCGGCCCGCCGCTGCCCCGTCTGCGCGGCCGGCAGCCGCACCAGTCCAGCCGGGCCGGACGCTGCCGTTGGATACCCTCCTGCCAGCCCTATGGCTGGCCGGTGCGGCGGCATATGTCCTCCGCCGCCTGGCCGGGACGCTGCTGCTCCTCCGCCGGGCCGGTCGGTGGGGCCGGGCCGCAGGGGAGGAAACCGCCCGGCTCTATCAGGAGACCTGCCGGGAAATGGGGCTGAAGCGGGCCCCGGCCCTCCGCATCAGTACCGCCGCAGCCTCCCCCATGTTGGCCGGCCTGTTGCGCACGCAGCTCTTCCTGCCTGCGGAGGACTACAGCCCCCAAGAGCTGCGTTTCATCCTGCGCCACGAATTGACCCACTACCGGCGGCGGGATCTCTGGTATAAGCTGGTACTGCTGGCCGCCGGTGCCCTGCACTGGTTCAATCCGCTGGCTTACCTGCTGGCCCGGGAGGCGGAGGCGGACTTGGAGCTGACCTGCGACGACCTGGTGATGGCCGGTGCGGACGCAGAGGCGCGCCGGGCCTACAGTGAAACGCTGCTGGCCGCCGTGCGGCGGCAGAAGGGCCGTTCCGCCCTGTCCACCCACTTCTATGGCGGGGCGCAGGTGATGAAGGAGCGGTTCCGCAATATCCTGGGGATGCGGGGCCGCCGGTGGGGCGGGATTGCGCTGGCAATCGCCCTGGTGCTCACCGTAACCGCGGCCTGCACCTTTGGGCTGCGCCAGGAGACGGACGAACCAATAAAGGATGCCGCCATCCCCGCTCCCCCGGCTCACCCGGACGATGAAGCCGCCGACGCCTGGGCCCGGCAGGTCATGGATACCGACGTCCAAGCCCTGGAGCAGGAGCAAAACCTACAGATCACCAGCCGGAGCATTGACTACCTCACCAGTCAGGGCAGCTGGGAGGTGGATGGCGTCACCTACAGCGTCTGGCAGCTGGGCTACCGGCTCGTCTCCGCCAGTGGAGAGACGGTGGCCCGGGAGGGGTGGGGCCTTCTCTTCCATGAGCCTGCCGGGGAGCGCGGCGGCCAATGGATGGAGGGGCAGTCCCAGCCCTGGGAGGTGGACCAGGGCTACACCTGGGAGGAGTATACCGTGTGTTATGCCGCCTATGGGATGCGCCTGACCGACGCGGAGGGCTGGCCCGCCCGGACAGAGGAATTCCTCGCGGACTATCTGAACGGCCACAACACCTGGGCGACCGAGCCCCAGGGCACGGCCCTGGAGTATCTCAACAGGGAGTATGCTGCCACAGGTGAGGTCAGCACCCGCTACACCTTTGCAGGGGAGACAAGCTTTCTGATGGAGGCCACCTGTGACGGGCAGACCGTGCGGCTGCTGCTGCGACAGAGCCCGGTGGAGGGCAGCGATGCCCCCATCTGGCAAATCCAGGCCACCCAGTGGTCCGGGGATACGCTGTTCTACACCGAGCGGGCGGAGCTGGGCGGCGGTGTGGCCGGGCAGCTCGACCTCTATGGCCGCAGGCCGGAATCTGGCGGCAGCTGGGGGGTCAGCCGGGTGGTGTGGACCCCGTCTGACGGAGGCTCCCGTGAATTTGCCGTCGCGGACGCCATTGCCCTGGCCCATCCGGACTGGCTGACAGAGAAGGAGGCTGTCTATACCGACTGCTGGAACGCGGACGGCGGGCTGACGCTGGAGGATGTGAACTTTGACGGGTATCTGGATATCGGCCTCCAGGCGTCCGTCACCGCCTATAACCTGCCCTACTACTACTGGACCTATAACCCGGATACCGGGGGCTTTGACTTTGCCTTTTGGCTCCTGGGCCCCATGACGGTGGACGCCGCCAACCAGCAGCTTGTCTGCGAAACCCATGCAGGCCCCACCTATTATACGGAATCCTACCGCTACGCCCCCTCTGGCCAGCTCTACCTGGCCCGGCGGGACACCACGGACCTGTCTGACCGCAGTGGAAAGACGGATACGGAGACCTTTGACAAGCCCGCTGGGGACTGGCGGGGCGGCAGCTACTGTGAGCTGACCGCGCAGGAGCTGGAGGGGTTCGCGGGCTACTTCAATACCGTGGAGCATAACGGCCTGCTGCGCTTCCCCCTTCGGCCGATCCAGACCAAGGATGACATCCTGGCCCTTGGCGATTTCCTCCCGGTACTCTTTTACGACCACAACGGCAGCGCGGGGGAGATGACGGCAGAGGAAACTGCCGCCGTGGAGGAGGCCATCGGCGGCTCGCTCTATCTGGATGCCCGCAAGCTGACAACAGGCTATATTGTGGATTACCTTGCAGCCAACTACCCCATCAGCCGCGAGGAGGGGGAGGCCCTGCTCCACGCCAGCGGGGACGCGTTGGGCACTTACCTCCCGGACTACGGCGCCTACTATAGCCAACGGGGGGACACAGAGATGCAGCTCTACCGCTTTGACAGCGGGATGCGCTTCTCTGACGGGCATGTCACGCTCTACTATACGGCGAACGTGTGGGAGAAGGGCGGCGATGAGCTGGACATTTCCTTCAACCAATCCATGTGCGCAGTTCTCTCCCCCTATGAGGGCGGCTGGATCCTGGAACAAAACTATCTCATATAAACAGAGACCGGGGCGGTACGCATTGCGTACCGCCCCGGAACAGTTTTCTTTTGATCCTTTTCTTTTACAAAAGAAAAGGATGATCGCCGTCCTTACTGGCCCAGCTTCTTGCGCAGCTGCTCACCCATCTCCTCATAGCCGGGCTTGCCCAGCAGGGCGAACATGTTCTTCTTGTATGCCTCCACGCCGGGCTGGTCGAAGGGGTTGACGCCCAGCAGATAGCCGCTCAGGCCGCAGGAGTACTCAAAGAAGTAGATCAGCTCGCCGCAGGTGTAGGCGTTGATCTCGCCGGCGCGGACGATCAGGTTGGGCACGCCGCCCTCCACATGGGCCAGGAGGGTGCCGTCCATGGCCTGGGTGGCGATGAAGTCCATGTCCTTGCCGGCCAGGAAGTTCAGGCCGTCGCCGTCTGTCTCGTCCCGGGGGACGCACAGCTTGTTGGCGCTGGCGCCAAAGCGGATTACGGTCTCAAACATGTGCCGCTCACCCTGCTGGATGTACTGGCCCATGGAGTGGAGATCCGCAGTGAATTCCACGCTGGCGGGGAAGAGGCCCTTGCTCTCCTTGCCCTCGCTCTCGCCGTAGAGCTGTTTCCACCACTCGGCAAAGAACCGGGCCCGGGGCTCGTAGGCGGCCAGAATCTCAATCTTCTTGCCCTGGCGGTAGAGATCTGAACGGGCGGCGGCGTACTGCCAGGCGGGGTTGTCCGCCAGGCTGGCCTTGCGGCAGGTCTCCATCATGTCCGCCGCGCCGCGCATCAGCTCGTCCAGGTCGATTCCGGCCACGGCGATGGGCAGCAGGCCCACAGCGGTCAGCACGCTGAAGCGTCCGCCCACGTTGTCAGGCACCACGTAGGTCTCGTAGCCCTCCGCGTCCGCCAGGGACTTGAGGGCCCCGCGGGCCTTGTCGGTGGTGGCATAGATGCGCTTTGCAGCCCCGTCCTTGCCATATTTCTTCTCCAGCAGCGCCTTGAAGAAGCGGAAGGCCACGGCGGGCTCGGTGGTGGTGCCGGACTTGGAGATGACGTTCACAGAGAAGTCGTCGTCACCGATCAGATCCACGATCTCCTGCATACTGTCGCCGGACAGGCCGTTGCCGGAGAAGTAGATGTTGGGGTTGTCCTTCTTCTTGAGATTGTAGTTGTTCGAGCCGATCAGCTCAATAGCGGCCCGCGCGCCCAGATAGCTGCCGCCGATGCCGATGACGACCAGGGCCTTGCTGTCGCTCTGGATCTTCTTCGCTGCGGCCTGGATGCGCTGGTACTCCGCCTTGTCGTAGTCCTTGGGCAGGTTCACCCAGCCTAAGAAGTCGCTGCCCCGGCCGGTGGCCTCCTGGAGATCGGTGTGGGCCTTCTGCAGCTCCTGGCTGTAGCTCTCCACCTGTGTGGAGCTGTTGGTTAAATCGATGCGAAGCATGGTTGCGTCCTCCTTCAAAGCAATAAGTATCCTAAGCCGAGTATATCACATCCACCCCCGCCAGGCAAGGGAAACAGCGGGGGTCTTGGGAACTTGTTTCGCCGGGCAGCATGAGCCATCCACATGGAGCCGGCCCCCCATGCCGCCAGCCTCACCGCTTGGCCGCCGCAAAGCTGCTGGCCTCCCGGACCCAGCCCATCAGCTCCCCGTCGATCTCCTCCGGGGATGAGATCAGGATGTGGTGGGTCCAGCGGTTGGGGTAGGGCTCCACCGCCGCATCCACACGGGGGGAATCCAGGCGGCGGCCCAGGCCGATGGTCACAACAATGTAGTGATCGGGCCGGTCCTTCGCCTTCCGCACAGGCAGGAAGGAGACAAAGGCAAAGTTATGCCGGTTGGCAAAGGCAATCTGCGTCTTCTGCACCTTGATGCGCACCGCTCCGGTTTCCGCAAGGACCTGCTGCGCAAACCGCTCATAGAGGGGCAGCGCCTCCATATGCTGGCTGAAAAAGGCCAGGACGTCGGGGGTCATTCCTCGTCCTCCCTTTCGTCTGCGGCAGCGGGCTCCGCCAGCATGGTCATGGTCAGCTCCAGATACTCCCCGTTCCGGCAGATCCGTACCGGCACCTGGTCGCCCACCCGCAGATTGCGGCGGATGGCCAGGATCTGCTCCGTGCGGGAGACCTGCTCCCCGGCAAAGGCCACGATGTAGTCCCCCGGCAGGAGCCCCGCATTGTCACCGCTGAGGCCCCGGGTCACAGTCAGCACCCGCAGGCCGGTGGCGCCGTCGCCCATCACCTCGGGGATGCGGTAGATGTCCACGCCCAGCACCGGCTGGGGCTGCAGCTCCCCGTACTCAATCAGCTCGTTGACCCAGCGCAGGGCCAGGCTGGATGGGATGGCGAAGCCCAGGCCCTCGATGGTGTCGTACTCGCTCATCATCTTGATGGTGTTCACGCCCACCACCTGGCCGAACTGGTTGATGAGGGGGCCGCCGGAATTTCCGCTGTTGAGGGCGGCGTTGGTCTGAATCAGGGTCATGGTCACCCCGTCCACGTCCACATCCCGATTGATGGCGGAGACAATCCCGCTGGTCAGGGTGTTGCGCAGCTCCACCCCCAGGGGGTTGCCGATGGCGTAGACCGGTTCCCCCACCTGCAGGTCGTCGGAGATACCGAACACCGCCACGGGCAGATTGCGCCCCTCCACTTTCAGCACTGCCAGATCCATGTCCTCGTCAAAGCCCACCAGCGTCGCGTCATACTGGGTGTCCACCCCATAGATGTCAGTCACCAGCACCTTGCAGGCGCTGCACCCGCTGATCACGTGGCAGTTGGTGAGGATGTAGCCGTCCTCGCTGAAGATGATGCCGGTCCCCACGCTGTTGTAGGTCGGGGACTGCCGCCCCAGCACAGTGACGGTGGAGGCTGTCACCCGCTCATAGATCTCCGCAGGGGTCAGCTCCGGCAGGCCCTCCGAGCTGGCCAGCTCCAGGCGCACATGGCCGCCGTTGGGGTAGCGTACAATGGTGATCTCCTTGTTTTCCATGCTGGTGTCAAAGGTATAGTAGCCGTCGTCCTTCCGGGGCGGGGCCTCATCCGCGCTGCTGTCCGCAGACGGCCCGCTGCCGGGCAGGGCCCAGCCGTACTGCTCCACGTACCACACGCCCAGCCCCAGGCACACCATCGCCACCAGAAGGGAGACCCCCACAAACAGGCGCACACCCCACCGCCCCTTCTTCTTCTGCTCCGGCGGGGCGATGGCGGCGAGCCTCTGCTCCAGGTCCGGCGGCAGGGGCGGTTCCGGCTTCGGGCGCATGGCTTCCGGCAGTTCCCGCTCATAGCGGAGCACTACCGGCTCCGGAGGGGCCGGCGGGCGGTAGGTGAATACGATCTCATGCTGCTCGTAGCTGTTCATCTGTATCATTCCTTCACGCTTTTCGTCTTCTCCTCCGCCAGCTGGACCGTAAAAGAGAAGGTGGTGATGCCGTCCTCGCTGGCGGCGGTGATTTTTTCCCGGTGCTGCTCCAGGATGGTGCGGACAATGTACAGGCCCAGGCCCACGCTGTCCTTGTCCCCGCTGCGGGACTTATCCGCCTTGTGGAACCGCTCAAACAGCAGCGGCAGCTCCTCGGCAGGGATGGTCTCGCCGGTGTTGCGCACCGTGACCACGGCCTTCTCCCCCTGCTGATCCAAGCCCAGGAAGAGGGCGCTGCCCTGGTCAGCGAATTTGGCGGCGTTCTCCAGCAGGTTGTACACCACCTGGGTGAGCAGGTCGTTGTCCCCCAGCACGATCACCGGGTCCTCCGGGATCTGCACCTCCACGTCCAGCCCTCTTGAGGTGATCTTCTTTTCCATGGACACCAGCGCCCGCCGCATGGATTCGGACAGGTCGAAGGGGACCTTCTGCTTGATCAGATCCCGGCTTTGCAGCTGGCTGACATCCAGCATCCGGCGCACCAGGCGGCTCAGGCGGCGGCTCTCGGCGGAGATGATGGACAGGTACTGCCGCTCCTCCTCCGGGGAGATGACCCCGTCCAGGATGCCGTCTGCGTAGCCGGCAATGGTGGTCATGGGGGTTTTCAGCTCATGGGAGATGTTGGCGATGAACTCCCGGCGCTGCTGCTCGGTCTTTTGCAGGGAGTCGGCCATAGCGTTGAAAGCGTCGATCAGCTCCCCGATCTCGTCCTCCCGGTTGGTGTTGTGGACCCTGGCGTCGAAATTGCCCTCGGCAAAGCGGCGGGCTGCGGCGGCCATATCCCGGATGGGCTTGGTCTGCTGCATGGTGGTGGTGGCGGTGGCTACGAAGGCGATGAGCAGCACGGTGATGGCGGTCATGCCGAAAATGCCCATGAACGCCCCCCACATCTCGGTCATGGCGTTGGGCTCCGCGATGGCCAGGACAGGGCCCACCACGATACCCGTCTCGCTGGTACGGGCGGGGACCGCCACTACAAAGCGCGGCTTCTCGTAAATCCCCAGATCGGTGGTCCCGGCGTAGCGATCCCCCCGGGAGAGACGGGAGGTAATGTCCTTGGGGAGGCTGAAGGTGGTATTGTTGATACTGATGTCCGTACTGATATACCCGCCCAGGCTGGGCATCCAGATCAGGAAGTTGGTGTCGCTCATGCGCTGGGCCACGTCCAGCAGCTCCGCCAGGTCGGTGGACACGCCGCCCCAGAACTGCAGTACGTCCGGCCTTTCATAGGCGCTTACAGCGAGCTGGGTGATGATCTCGGCCTTGTCCTCCAGTTCGCCCCGCTTCTCGCTCATGATATAGCTGTAGGTCAGCGCAAAAAAGGAGGCTCCCAGCAGTACCAGGGTCAGCGCAACCATGCCCACGGTCACAGTGAACGTGCGCCAATAAATGCCTTTGAACCTGCCCATCAGAAAACCTCCCTCCGCTGTGCCGTCATGCTTTCGGCGTTACTTCAAATTTATACCCCACGCCCCACACCGTTTTCAGCGCCCACTGGGGGGAGACGTTTTCCACCTTCTCCCGCAGGCGTTTGATGTGTACGTCCACAGTCCGGCTGTCGCCGAAGTAGTCGAATCCCCACACCTCGTCAAGCAGCTGGTTGCGGGTGTAGACCCGGTTGGGCGTGGAGGCCAGATGGTAGAGCAGCTCCAGCTCCTTGGGCGGGGTGTCCACCTTCTTCCCGTCCACGGTCAGCTCGTAGGAGTCCAGGTTGATCTCCAGCTTGTCGAAGACCAGTCGCTTGCGGGTGTCCTCGGGGATCTCCGTGCGCCGGAGGACAGCGTTGATGCGGGCAATCAGCTCCTTCATCTCAAAGGGCTTGACGATATAGTCGTCCGCCCCCATCTCCAGCCCCTGGATGCGGTCGTAGACCTCGCTTTTTGCGGTGATCATAATGATGGGCGTACGGCTCGTCTCACGGATTTTCCCGCAGACTGCCCAACCGTCCATGACAGGCAGCATCAGATCCAGCAGCACCATGTCCGGCTGCATGGAGCGGAACGTCTCCACCGCGCTGCCGCCGTCAAAGACCGCCTGGATCTCAAAGCCCTCCTTCTCCAGGTACATCCGGATCAGGTCGGAGATGTTGTGGTCGTCCTCCACGACCAGAATCTTTCTCGCCATATGCACCCTCCCGCCCCGCGCCGGGTAGCAGCCGGGGACTTTCTGATAGTAATTATTCCAATTATATCCTGATTTAGAATTTTTGCTTGAACTTTTTGTAAACTGCGGCTTGGCCGGAAATCCAGCCCTTCCGGACCGTTATCCGGCCGCCTGACGTCCCCCGATCCTCCAGGCACAGACCCGGTACCCACCCTCGGCCAGGGCCTCCAGCAGGGTGGGCAGGCCGCCCAGACGCGCCCTGCCGCTGCCCAGGAACACCGAGACATCCTCCCGGTAGCGGCCGATGGAGCGCATGAGCACAGCCGCCTGGCTGGGCTCAGCCAGCCCATCCCTGGCGGAGAGATCCGCGGATACCTCTTCGCACCCCAGCCGATCCAGCACCGGCCCGGGGTCCGTCCGGTTGGCGCACCAGACCAGCTCCAGCCAGCTGCATGTGGCCTGCCACAGCAACGCCCGCGCCTGCTCCACCTCATACTCCAGCTCGCTGTCCGTTTCGCCCGAAGCCTCCAGTGCGACGCCATGGCCTCCCGCGACCAGGGCCCGCAGCAGGTCGCCGTCCTCCATCTCATCTACAGTCAGCAGGAACGTAGCCTGATACGACCCCAGCTGTGCCAGCACAGACAGGGTGTCGGGCTGGCCGTCCACAACCAGATAGACCTTCTGCCCCTCGGCGGCCTGGACCGGCTGATCTACCGCCGGCGGGAGCCCTTCGCCAGTTGAGGTCACTGCCTTCTCATATTCCGCGTAACGGCTGCTCATTTGTCCTGCGGCGGCGTCGATGAAGTCCCTGTCGTCCAGGATGGCGCTCGCGCTCTTGACCCGGATGAGCGGGACGGTGTCCGTCTCCGTAATGCTCCAGCGCAGGTCGAAGCGGCGGCACACCAGCGGCAGGGGGAAGAACACCACCCCGCCCCGCTCAATGGCATATTCGTTGTAGGTATTCCCGCTGCGGTCAAAGGCGTACTGCCCCTCCATGTTAAAGCGCAGATCAGTTTTGTTGGTGTATAGAATCTCCAGTCCCAAGGTGTAGTTCGGTACGTAGTTCACGCCCAGGTCCGTCCCGACAAAGAGGCGGCTTGGCACATACCACACCCCGCCGGAGAGGAACGGCATGGTATCGCTGCTCAGCTCCAGGAGCTGCTCGTTGACCGCTGTGAAATAGACCCCGGATAACACCGCCCGCCCTTTGGGCGGGGCCAGTCCGGCCGCCAGCAGCAGCGCCAGCAGCAGCGCAGCCAGCCGGACCCTGTTCCTCTTCATCGGCGGCACCCCCTTCGGTAGTTCTCTCAGACAGTTTACCACAATACGGTCCCTGTTACAACGAAAAAATGCGGGAGGCTGCCCCTGTACAAATTTTCAGGTACAGATTGCAGGACGCATACACGCCTTTCAGCAGAAAACCGGCGGCCCCTCTTTGAAAGGGGCCGCCGGTTTTCTGGCCGTCACATCAGCCGACGCGCTTTGCGCCGACGTAGTAGCCGTTATAGTAGTCCTCGCTCAGGCTGCTGATGCGCACATACTTGCCGCTGGAGCCGGAGGAGGCATGGACAAACTCGTTGTTGCCAATGTAGATGCCCACATGGGAGCAGGCCTTGCCCTTGCTGCGGGAGGGGTCGCAGAACATCACCAGATCGCCGGGCTGGAGATCGGAACGCTCCACATAGGTGCCGCTGCTATTCCACTGGGAGGTGGCGGAATGGGGCAGGCTGTAGCCGAAGAGGCTGAAGACATACATGGTGAAGCCGGAGCAGTCAAAGCCCTTGGAGGATGCGCCGCCATAGGCGTAGGGGGTGCCAAGATATTTCAGGGCCGTATCCACGATGTCGGAGCCGATGGCGCTGCCGGCGCTGCTGCCGTCATATACGCGCAGGAAGTCATTCCTTATGTAGCCGGTCTTCCCCTGGCAGTTGACTGCGTACCAGCCGTCCTCCAGGGAGAGCAGATCAACCAGCGCACCGGCATACACCTTGGTGACAATCCCGGAATCGGTGCTGGGGGCGGAGCGGACGTTCACACAGTCGCCGGTGATGATGCCCTGGGGGTCCACCAGGGGAATGCCGTCAACCGCAACATAGTCGGCGTTGACATAGCCCTGCTGGCCGTTCCATTCCATTTCACACCAACCGTTGGACACGTCCATAATCACCATCTCAGCCCCCTCGTCGATAACCGTGAGGACAGAGGAATCGGTGCCGGGGGCGGAGCGGAAGTTCACGCCCGTGGCGGTCACGACACCGGTCTGGCCGGCGGCATCTGTAACCGGCGGGGGTGCTGCGGGGGTGCTGGTGGTGCTGACAGCGGGAGTGTAGACCAAAAACTCGGCGGAGACATACCCGGAGCAGCTGCCCCAGCTGATCTGGAACCAGTCGCCCAGATCCTCATGGACCTCGACCTGGGTACCCTCCAGCAGATAAGAGACCGTAGAGGCATCCATGCTGGGCTCGGTGCGGACACGGAGGGAATCGGCTTCCACTACGCCGGTGCCGATCTCTGCGGCCGCAGCGGTAGCAGTCATCATGGCGGCCGCCAGTGCGGCCAGGACAGTCGCCTTGCTCAGTAGCTTTCTCATTCGTATGAACCTCGTCTCTGTTTATCGTTTGTAGAAAGGATTTATTTGCCCGCCAGGGCCCGCTCCAACCAGATCGCGGAGATATCCATTGCCTCATAGAGGCTGTTCTTCTCGCTGCGCTTCACCACGCGGTCGCGGCTCTTCAGGTCCGGGGCGGTACGCTGGAGCTCAACAGAGACCTTGGTTGCGATTTCGAGATCCTTTTCCTTCTTGGTTTCCTTGACCTGCATCATGATAATATGGGAATCCGCCATGGAACCGTAATAAATGATCTTGTCAATACGGCGCAGGGGATGGTTTCTGTAGGAGAGTCCTTCGGTTTTTTGTGCCATCCGCTCATATCCTTCTTTCCTGAATTTGGTTTGTCACAATTGTAACCAGATTGTAACATATCGTTTTCAATCTGTCAACACTCCCAAGAAAATTCCGTGGCTGGAAATTTTCGACAGCAGCCTCCAGCAGTAGCCTTGCGGGAGGTTGCCCCTTGCGGCTGGCTTTATAATATAGTATGATAGAAGCCGCCCTCTCCGCGTATGACGCGCAGGCGGGCAAAAACAGGAGCAGGGGGGTACGCTATGGCTGCGCTGACATCATTGGGGCTTGGCAAAACGATGGAAAAGAAGCTTCACACGGTTGGGGTCCACTCGGCGGAGGAATTGAAGGCGCTGGGCAGCAGGCAGGCGGTTTTCCGGCTCAAGGCACAATACCCGTCCACCTGCGTCGTCATCCTCTACCATCTGGAGGCCGCCATCCGCGGCGTTGAGATGAAGCAGCTGGACGCTGCCTGCAAGGCGGAGCTGAAGGCATACTTCCAGCAGCTGAAGCAGTCCGATGACCGGCCCTGATGCCGGGCTTCAAACCACTGTTCAAATGGGGGGGGAGGACATGCGGCGAACGATCCTCGGGTGGGGCGGCCTGGCCGTTGCCGCGCTCTGCGCGCTCCTGCTCTACAGCTTTTCCCATGTATCCGGCCGGGAGATTGGCTCCGTTATGGATATTTCAGATGCCTGCGTGGTGACAGTTTCCCGATATGAACTGGGGGAGTGGGAGAAGCGGACGGACTATATTCTCAATGCGGACCAGATCCAGCAGTTAAAGACGCTGCTGCTGGAGAGCTCATTTACCAGGGAGCTGGCCTCTGTGGTCCGGTTCCGCGACCGCAGCCAGTACGATATCCGGGTAGAATTCTCCAATGGGAATGACCCCCTGCTGATCCATTGCATTGGGAATGAATACATCCAGGTGACAAACCAATTTGATGGAAAGCACCTGACCATCAACAACAAGGGCTGGAAAGCCGCCTTGGATGGGATCATTGCACAATCCGCCGCGTCAGGAGGACCAACATGAAAGGCTTCATCAGAAAAAATCAGCTGTTTTCCCTCTGCGGGCTGAACTGCGGGCTGTGCCCCATGTTGTTGGGCGGGCATTGCGGCGGATGCGGCAATGGGAACCAGTCCTGCGCCATCGCCAGATGCAGCCTGGAGCAGGGGGCGCCGGAATATTGCTGCGACTGCCCGCGCTATCCCTGTGAAAAGTACGCCCATTTTGACGAGTTTGATTCATTTATCACCCACCAGGGACGCAGGACGGATATGGCGCGGGCACAGGCGATGGGGATTGCCGCATATAACCGGGAACAGGAAGAGAAAATACAGATACTGGACGCCCTGCTCTCACAGTGCAACGACGGGCGGCGCAAAACATTGTTCTGCGTGGCGGTCAACCTCTTGGAGGTCACGGAGCTGCGGGAGGCCATGGAGGCCATCCATACCGCCGCCGGATTCCAGGACTGGCCCCTCAAGGAGCGGGCCGCGTATGCTGTGGGCATCTTACAGGAGATTGCGCACAGGCGGAACCTGTCGTTGAAGCTTCACCGGAAAAAATAATTTGAAATAGGAAAGAGGAGCCGCTTATGTTTCGAGAGATGCGGAGAAAAAAACAGGCCCTGCGGCCGGAGGACTGTGCCAGGATATTGGCCCAGGGGACGTCAGGTGTGCTTGCCCTGCTGGGGGACGATGGCTACCCCTATGCCGTCCCGCTTAGCTATGTATACCACGAGGGGCGTGTCTATTTCCACAGCGCGATGGCGGGGCATAAGCTGGACGCCCTGCGCCGCTGCCCGAAGGCGTCCTTTTGCGTGGTCGATCAGGACCAGGTGGTTCCGGAGACCTACACCACCTATTTCCGCAGCGTCATCGCCTTTGGCGCTGTCCGGATTTTGGAGGATGAGGCGGAGAAACGGGCGGCTGCGGAGCTTCTGGCAATGAAGTATGCCCCTGCGGGCAGCAATGAGAACCGGGCGGAGGTGATCCGCCAGGAGTGGCCCCGCTTCTGTATGCTGGAGCTGTCCGTGGAGCATTTGACAGGCAAGGAGGCCATCGAGCTGGTGCGGGAGCGGCGGGAAACGCCGTGACAGCTCCCTTGCCAAGAGAAGGAAAGCCTGATACAATAGCAGAAAATCCGTGCGGGTTTCACACGGGCAGGAGGTAGGTATGTACAAGAATATTGCAAAGCAGGAGCGTCTGCGCCTGAAGGATCTGGTAGACTACCAGCAGGGGCAGGTGGTCAGCAGGACTCTGGTGCAGAACGACGCTGTCAGCATGACCCTCTTTTCCTTTGATAAGGGAGAGGAGATCTCCACCCACGCCTCCGGCGGGGATGCGATGGTGACAGTACTGGAGGGGACCGGACGCTTCACCGTCGGCGGGGAGGCCTTTGTGCTGGGCGAGGGAGAGACCCTGATCATGCCCAAGGACATCCCCCACGCGGTCTACGGCGAGGAGCGGATGAAAATGCAGCTGGTGGTCTCCTTTTGAGAGGCGCCGGACACAAGAAACGCAAGGAGGACTTTTCTCATGAAGCTTATGATTGCTTCGGATCTCCATGGCTCGGCGTATTTTACCCGTAAGCTGATGGAGGCCTGCCAGGCAGAGCGTCCCAGCAAGCTGCTGCTGCTGGGCGACCTTCTTTACCATGGGCCCCGGAACGCCCTGCCCAGGGACTATGACTGTATGGCTGCGGCGGACATGCTGAATGCTGCCCGGGACAGCATCCTTGCTGTCCGGGGAAATTGTGACTGCGAGGTGGACCAGATGGTGCTCCAGTTCCCCATCATGGCCGATTACGCGCTGCTGGAGTGGGACGGGCTGACGCTCTATGCCACCCATGGGCATCTGTGGAATGAGGACTGCCTGCCGCCCATGGCCCCGGGGACAGTGCTGCTCAACGGCCATTTCCATGTCCCCGCCTGCGTCCAGCATGACGGCTACCTCTATCTCAATCCGGGCTCCGTTTCCATCCCCAAGGATGGCAGTGTGGGCAGCTATCTGGTTCTGGAGGATGGCGTCTTCACTTGGAAAGATATGGAGGGGGTTGCCTATAAGACCCATGACACCAGGCAATAGCCCGGCTCTTTAATTGAAAAGCAGCGCAGCAGCAAGGTGGAGAGATCCGAAGCGGATCTCTCCACCTTGCTTTATGTGCCGTTACTGTCAGCGCCAGATACACGCCCGCAAAACCGCTTGTAGCAAGGCTTTTCCTGCCCCTACTGCGTAAGAGCCTGTTTAAAATCTCCCCGCGCACGTCTTGACGGTGTATTTTCCGCCCTGACTGCGTTAAAAATCCTTGCCATCCGTCAGGATGCCTGTGGAT
>JAAWKB010000117.1 GCA_022797115.1 Oscillospiraceae bacterium | reverse complement strand
GAGGGTCCACCCGTTCCCATCCCGAACACGGAAGTTAAGCTCGCTTCTGCTGACAATACTTGGCTGGAGACGGCCCGGGAAGATAGGTAACGCCAACACTTGAAGTGGTCTGGTCTGACTAGACCGGATCACTTCCTGTATTCCTCCATAGCTCAGTCGGTAGAGCACGCGGCTGTTAACCGCGGTGTCGTTGGTTCGAGTCCAACTGGGGGAGCCAAAAGTGGGCCGCTGCTTTAGTGGGCGGCGGCCCTACTTTTCTTAGCAACGACAGGCTTGGGCCTTTAGCTCAGTTGGTTAGAGCGGCCGGCTCATAACCGGTTGGTCCCGGGTTCGAGTCCCTGAAGGCCCACCATATCCCCGACGGGGTGAGGTGCATTCCGTCGGGGAACCTCCACAGTTGATGTATTTGCCACTATTAAAAATGAAGCTTACAGATTTAGGGGTATAGCTCAGCTGGTAGAGCAGCGGTCTCCAAAACCGCGTGCCGAGGGTTCGAATCCTTCTGCCCCTGCCACATTTTTAACAACAGCTTCGGTTGTTTATATATAGCCCATATATGGGCACCAATATGGCCCAGTAGTTCAGTTGGTTAGAACGCCAGCCTGTCACGCTGGAGGTCGACGGTTCGAGCCCGTTCTGGGTCGCCATAGAAATTTAGACATGGTCTTTTAGATAAAATAGTTCATGCTGCTGTAGCTCAGTCGGTAGAGCGCATCCTTGGTAAGGATGAGGTCGGCGGTTCGAATCCGCCCAGCAGCTCCATGAAATAGCGGGATTGTGTAAAGGTAGCACAGCGGACTCTGACTCCGTATGTGAGGGTTCGAATCCTTCTCCCGCTGCCAGTGAAAAGCCTGGAATCTTAATGATTCCAGGCTTTCATTATGCCTGCTGATCTTTGAAAGATGGGCTTTACTAGGAGGATGGTTACGGCATATGGCAGATATGATGGTAAATGAATGCCTGTCTTGCAGGGGAGCATGTTACGGCAAAAAGCGAATTGACAGTTTCGGGACATCTGGGATATAATAACACAATCACATGCGAAAATGGGGAGGGTTGCCCATGCGGATTGGACAAGTTGAAATTGACTCCCAGCTGGCCCTGGCTCCCATGGCCGGAGTGACAGACGCTGCTTACCGGCAGATTTGCTCGGAGCTGGGGGCGGGGCTGACCTATACTGAGCTGGTCAGCGCCAAGGCGCTGTGTTATCAGGACAAGAAGAGCCGGCTTCTTCTCCAGCCCTTCCCGGGGGAGACTCCCTTTGCCGCCCAGATCTTTGGCAGTGACATCGCCTGCATGGCGGAGGCGGCCCAGATCGCCATTGAGGCCAGCGGGGCTGACCTCCTGGATATCAATATGGGTTGTCCGGTGGGCAAGGTGGTCTCCAGCGGTGACGGCGCAGCTCTGATGCGGGATCCGGAGAAGGCGGCCCGCCTGGCAGAGGCGGTGGTTAAGGCCAGCAGCGTGCCAGTAACGGTAAAAATGCGCCGTGGCTGGGACAAAGGCAGTATCAATGCAGTGGAGCTGAGCCGGATGCTGGAGGCAGTAGGTGTATCCGCCATCGCCATCCACGGTCGTACCCGGGTGCAGATGTACGGCGGCAAGGCCGACTGGACCACTATCCGAGAGGTAAAGGAGGCTGTCTCTATCCCGGTCATCGCCAACGGGGATATCTTCTCCCCGGAGGACGCAGTCCGCATCCTCCGCCAGACTGGGGCGGATCTGGCTATGATCGGGCGGGGCTGCTTCGGCAACCCTTGGATTTTCCAGCAGGCTGCGGCAGCCCTGGCAGGGGATGCCATCCCAGAACATCCGCCCTTGGCGGACCGGTGTGACACTGCGGTGCGGCAGATTGAGCTGGCAGCGCAGTACAACTGCGAGAAAATTGCTGTGCTGAATGCCCGGCGGCACTATGCCTGGTATCTCAAGGGGGTGCCCCACGCCTCCTACTATAAGGAGCAGATCGTCCACATGGAGACGCTGGACGATGTCTACCGGGTGACGAGTGGGATCAAGAGGGATCTGCATGACGGTTGAGGAATTGGTCCGTACGGCTGCGGGAGGCGACGAGGATGCCTTTGCAGAGCTGGTGCGGCTATATGAAAATAAAGTATATCAGCTGGCCCTGCGGATGTGTAGCCGGCCGGAGGATGCCGTGGACGTGGCTCAGGAGGCATTTTTGTCTGCTTGGCGCGGCTTGCCCACTTTCCGGGGAGAGGCGGGGTTTGCTACGTGGCTCTACCGGCTGACCTCCAATGCGGCTATTGACCATCTGCGGCGGACCCGCCGCCAGCGGGGGGAGCTAAGCTTGGATGGAGATGAGACGGGCTTGGACGCCGCAGAGGCCGGACCAGGCCCCCAGGAGGCTGCCGAGCAGGGGGAGCTGCGGGCTGCTGTGGCAGACGGTCTGCGCCAGCTCTCCGACAGCCACCGGCAGATCCTGGTGCTGCGAGAGCTTCAGTCCATGAGCTACGAGGAAATTTCCCAGGCGCTGGACCTGGATTTGGGGACAGTGAAGTCCCGGATTGCCCGCGCCCGGGGTGCGCTGCGAAAAATCCTTCTGAAAGGCGGGAACTTATCTGGCTATCTGCCGTCTAATTTATCAGAACAGTCCGGAAAGGAGGGACAGCCATGAGGACCTGCGAAGGATACGAGCTTCTCATCAGCGAATTTATTGACGGCGCGCTGGACGAGGCGGACCGGACGGAGCTGATGGCGCACATGGCGGGCTGTCCTGTCTGTCAGGCATATTTTGACGATCAGATCGCGATACACGACGCCCTGACACAGCTGGAGGAGATCCCCGCGCCAGCCGGGCTGGCCGGCCAGGTGATGGCCCGTGTGCGGGAGACGCCCCAGCCCAGCCCCGCGGAAAAGAAAATAATCCCCTTACCCCATTGGAGGCGCTGGGCGGCATTGGCGGCCTGCTGTGCCCTGATTGCGGTGGGAGTGTTTGGGTTCCAGGATAACGAGCCTCCCGCCAGTCAGGCGGCTCTGCGTTCCGCTGTGATGGAAAGGGCTCTCCCTGCGGACGGGGAACGTGCGGCAGAGGAGCCCGCTGCCGCTCCTGTGGAAGATGGGATTGCGCTCCATATGGGAGACGACGCCCCCGCCGCTATGCCGACTGAGGCAGCACTGAAGCAGGAAAAAATGCTGGACAGCCAGATGTACGCCGGTACGCTTTCCACTGCCAGCCCTGTAGCTGGGACATGGGTGGCGGAGCAGCTGGGCCTTGTTTGGGAGAGCGGAGGCAGCTATATCCTGACGGAGGCTGAGTACATGGCCTTGCGGGAGGCTCTGCTGGCGGCGGAGGAACCGTTTGATGAGATACCCGGCGAAGTGGGCGGCAGCAGTTACCTGCTGCTGGCAGAATAGAGGAAACAGGCAGGCACACGATCCCTTGGGGACTGTGCCTGCCTGTTTTATATTTGAAGAAAGGAGCATCACGCATTTTTTTGGCGGCTGTGATAGTAGGACCACAGCCCGTCTATGTCGCTGCTTTGCAGCAAAGGGATTGCCGCAACAATATCCCTATCCTCCCAATCCCACCACCGCATTTCACACAGCCTGCGGATAGCGGTCCTGGAGAACCTGCGTTTCAGCCGTTTGGCGGGTACGCCCCCTACGACGGTATAGGGCTCTGGTACATCTTTCGTAACCAGGGCGTTTGCGCCGACAATACACCCATCTGCGATTGTGACACCAGACATAATTTTTGCGTCAGAAGCAATCCACACATCGTTGCCAATCTGTACATCCCCTTTTGAAAAGGGGTGGCCAGTTATACTAGAAAACGTTTCCGGCAGCAGCGCATTAAAGGGATAGGTACTGTTCCAGTCTACCCGGTGGTCGCCGCCAAGCATGATGGTAACGCCGGACGCAATTGAGCAAAATTTCCCGATGATCAGCCGCGCCCCTTCCCCCCATGCGCGGATACAGGGTGTCCCGTAAGAGAAATCGCCAATTACGTCGCCATCCCTCATATAGCTTTTTTGCTGGGTTTCCCGTATGGTATCCCGCAGCATCTGAAATTCCTTTAATGCTTCTTCCACGGTATCTGCCTCCTTCCCGTAATAGATCCAGTGCGAGTCTGCCATGGGTATACCCATGG
>JAAWKB010000116.1 GCA_022797115.1 Oscillospiraceae bacterium | reverse complement strand
GAGTCCTTCTCTTCCCACTTTTCGCAAGTCTATATATTCCATACTCTCTATTTTACCATACTTACCGCATTATTCCTAGCTTTTTTCTCGGAAGTAATATTGCTGCCAAAGCGGGCGTCCAGCATCTCCTGGAGATCGGCGGTCCCCATGCCGCTGCGGGACTCCAGGTCTGTCCCGCACATGTAGACCATGATGGTGGCGGTGTCCTGGCCGTTCCCCAGCAGCTTGGTATATTTTTCACGGGCCCCAGGGGCTACCGTCTCGTTCAGATGGCCCGTGTTGTTCTCAATCTGCCAGCCAGATGAGACGCTGCCGCCCCCCAAGCCCCCCAGCAGAGCGGTCCAGTCCGTACTGGCCCCGCCCTGCTGCTGGACGGGAGGCTGCCCGGCTGATTGGCCGCCAAGGAGGGTGGTCAGCCCACCGCCGCCCCCCAGCAGGGCAACCAGTAAAATGGCGATTAGTTTCCATCCGCCCAGCCCGCCTGCGCGTGTACCGGCGCTGCGCTGCTCCTGCCCGCGCCCGCTGCCGGTACTGCCGACCGGGCCAGTCCCCAGGCCATCCCCCCGCTTCTGTACGGTTTTTGCAGGGCCTGACACATGTTTTTCCCGGCCCCTGGGTCTCTTGTTTTCCACATGTGTGATCTCCCTTCGTTTCCACCTGTGCCTCCAGCGGGCTTTGCAGCCGTCCGCCAGCCAGGGCGTATCAATGGAATGTCGGCAGGAGCCCCGGATTTCAAAAGTATTTTTGATAATTTTCTGTTTTATGGCGGAACAGGGCGGCGGGCTGAGGCCCGCCGCCCTGTATGCAGCTCCTTATGGAAAGAATGCTGCCTGTTACTGCCGCAGCCGGAAACGCTGGACAGACAGCTTCAGCTTTTCCGCCTGACGGCGGAGCTCCTCGGCGGAGGACGCCGACTCCTCGGCGGTGGCGGCGTTGGTCTGCACCACGCCGGAGATGCGCTCCATCCCCTCGGTCAGCTGGCGGAGGGACTGGGACTGCGTCTGGGCGGACTCCGCAATCTGCCCCACCAGATCTGCCGACTGCTGGGCGCTGGCGACCACCTCGGAGAGGGCCTGGGTCGTCTCCTCAGACAGGGACGTGCCGTACTGGACGAGCTGGACCGAGGCCGCAATCAGGTTTGTAATATCCTTTGCGGACTCCGCGCTCTTGCTGGCCAGCCGCTGGACCTCGTCCGCCACGACGGCAAAGCCCTTCCCTGCGGCCCCTGCCCGGGCCGCCTCCACAGAGGCGTTCAGCGCCAGGATGTTGGTCTGGAAGGAGATATCCTCGATGGCCTTGGTGATGCCGCTGATCTTCTGGGAGGACTCGGAGATATCCGCAATCGCCGATGTCAGCGTCCCCATCTTCTGGCTGCACAGCCGCAGCTGCTCCCCCGCTTCCACGGAGAATTTCCGGGCCTGGTCCGCGTCCCCGGAGGTGCGCTCCACCTGGCCGGAGATGTCCTGGATCCCGGCGAACAGCTCCTCCACCGTGGAGGCCTGCTGGACCGCGCCGTCAGACAGGGTCTGCGAGCCGGCGGCCACCCGCTGGGACTCGTCGGACACCTCCTGGGCGGTCTGGTGGATGTGGAAGAGGGCTTCGTTCAGGGAGTCCAGAATCTGGCGCAGGGCGCTCTGGATCGGCAGGAACTCCCCCCGGAAATCGGTGCTGATACGCAGGTCCATATTGCCGCGGGCCATCTGGGCCAGGGTGCTGTCGATTTCATTAATGTATTTTTTCAGCTCCTGCTTGGTCTCATGGATTGAGGCCACCAGCATCCCGATCTCCGAGCTGTCCGGCTCCCACTGGAACTGGGCGGAGAGGTTCCCCTGGGAGATCTCCCCCATCTGATCCCGTACCGCAATGACCGGGTGCAGGATGCGCTTGCGGATCACCCGCATACTGAATGCCTGGAGTACGCCTACCACCACCAGCGCCAGCACCATCACCACCCGGATGACGTTGGCAATGCGGCTCAGGGACTCCACCTCCTGGAGGGTCCGGCTGCTCAGCGCGTCCAGGAACTGCTCCTTGATCAGGTTGATCTTGGCGATGGCTGCGCTGTATTCCGTGCCGTAGACATAGCTGATGGCGGTGCTCTGCTGCCCGGCCTGGACCTGCTCCATCGCCTGCTCCTCCAGCGGCACCAGCTGGTTGGACAGGGCGTACATGCTGTCGATCATGGCCTGCTCCTCGCTGGTAATGCCGATCTTCTGCATGGCGGCTACGCCCTGGTCCCGGTTTTTCAGATTGTTGACCTCATTGAAATAGTTGTCATAGTGCTCCTTGATCCCGGTAGCGGCAAAGGCGCGGACCTCGTTGGTGAGGTAGGCGGAGCCGTTCATGAAGCGGTTGGCATTGTAGGTCAGCTCGTAACGGTTCTCATGGGCGGTTTCCAGGCGTTGGCTCACGTTGCTGTAGGCAAACAGGGCGGCCATCATCAGCAGCAGGGCGCAGATAGAAACCCCGTTCAGGAGCGTCGTCAGCGTGGATTGGTTCATCGCTTTCTTCATCTTTCTCTCCTCCAGTACAAACACAAATTCCCCTTCCCTTGAAAGCGGATATCCTGATCGGGGAAAGCAGGATATCAAGTTTAGTTTACAAGATAAGAAGGAGAAATGCAATGGGGTAGCTGAAAAAATAATTCCCCTCTGCCAGACTGGCCTACAGCTCCCGCATCAGGTGGAACGTCTGCATCAGCTGGACGGACCCGTATCCCCACTGGTTGTTGGGATACGTCATGTCCGGGCGGCGCAGACAGCCCCGGATGAGGTAGGCCCGGATCTGGTAGGTCCCCATGGACGGGTCGTTCCCCTCCCGGACCCCCCACTGGAGCAGCAGGGCGCACACACCGGCCAGTACAGCCGCCGCCGCGCTGGTGCCGCTCATGAGACCGGGGCCGTAGGGGTAGATCCCCCCCACCCCCACGCCGGGGGCCGTCAGGTCCGGCAGGACCCGGCCGTCCCAGGCGGGGCCCCGGGAGGATTTGGCATACAGGCTCTTGTTGGCACTGTCGTAGGCCCCGCAGCAGATCACCCCCACGGCGGAGGCCGGGCTGGTGATGGTGTAGTCCGGCGTGGCGGCCAGAAACTCCACTGTTGGCGAGACGAACCCCGTCATGGGCAGCCACACCTGGTAGCTCCCGTTGAGCAGGATGTCCCCATGGAGCCCGATGGTCCATACGCCGGGGGTAGCCCCCAGGATACGGATGACCGAGAGCTGGCCGCCGCTGCCCTCCACCGGGAAATGGTACTCAATCTGCACCCGGGATGCCTCCAGCACCAGCTTCACGTCCGCGGCGGGGACCATCCCCGACCGGGCGGGCACCCGGCCTACCAGTTCCCCGGAGGGGGAGCGCACCGACACCGACAGCCGGTCCGCCACCGTGTTCCACACCGCCAGGTAGACATCCCCCGCGTTCTCGCCCACCTTGAGGTCCACCTGCCCCGGCTTTTCCCCAGGCTCCAGAACGCCGCCGGTGTGATGGCGCGCCTCGGCCTCATTGCCCGCCGCCGCGCACAGGCACACCCCCTTCTGGATGGACACCCCGCCCAGATACTCCTCGAAGACGCCTGCCCCGTCGTGGCTCCCGGCATTGGCGCCCAGGCCGAGGCAGATGGCCACCGGGCGGCCCAGCTCCCTGGCCTTACGGAGGATGTATTCCACCCCCAGCATCACGTCGCTGGACTCATAGGCGTGGGCCTGGTCCGCCGGGACACAGTACTTCTCCCGGTAGAAGGACCGGGCCGGGCGCAGCTTCACGGCGATGATCTCCGCGTCCGGGGCCGCGCCGGAGAAGTCCTCCGTCTGCCGCCCGGCGGCTACGGAGGCCAGGAAGGTGCCGTGGCCATCCCCATCCCGCTGGGGCACCAGCCCATAGGGGTCCTGGGAGGCGAGGGCGGCGTCGATCTCCGCCTTGCTGTACTCCCGGCCCTGGAGGAACCCGGCGGGCGGCTCCCCCTCGGCAGTCTGATCGTAGATATACTGGATTTTGCTGGTGCCGTCCTCGTAGCGGAAGACCTCCTGGGTGTAGTCGATGCCCGTGTCTACAAAGCCCAGCAGCACCCCCCGCCCCTTCAGGTTCAGGTAGGGCTGGCTCTGGACCTGGGAGACCCCCGCCGCATCCAGGGCCGGGCGGTCCAGCAGCCCCAGGACGATGGAGGCGGAGCTGATAAAGGAGGTCCCCATGGCCTGCCCCAGCTTATAGAAGTTCTCCGCCTTCACATAGCCCAGGACGTA
>JAAWKB010000115.1 GCA_022797115.1 Oscillospiraceae bacterium | reverse complement strand
CGCTGGAGGTGGCGGTCCCCGGGCCGGTCCGCCATGCGCCCGGCCAGCTCCTGGGCGATGCGCTCGCGCAGCTCCGCCGCCGCCGCCCGGGTGTAGGTGATAATGAGGAAGTCGTCCATATTGGCCTGTTCCTCCCCCAGTACCCGGCGGAACAGCCGGTCCACCAGCACCCGGGTCTTGCCGCTGCCGGCGGCGGCGGAGACCAGCAGGCTGCCGCCCTGGTCCTCTACGACAGCCCGCTGGCTCTCGGTCAGTTGGATGCCCATGGCTCGTCCTCCTCTTTGACGGCTTCTCCGATCTGCTCCCAGAACTCCGCCGGGGTCACGGGCCGGATCAGCTCCAGATGGTCGGCGCTGTCCGCGTCCATGAAGTGGCAGGCGGAGGCAAATTCACAGTAGGTGCAGGCGTTTTCATGCTCGCTGCGGCCGCAGGGGTCGGCGTCGATGTTGCCCTGGCGCAGCTCCTGGGCGATCTTCTCCAGAAGCTTGTCCACGTACTGCCCCAGCTTCCCCAGCTCCGCTGCCGAGGCCACGCCCTTGGTGATGCTGCCGTCCCGGCCCAGGGTGAGGGGCAGGAAACGGGGCTCATCCAGGGCGCTGTGCTCCATGGCCCGCAGCACCTCCGGCTCCCCCAGCACCATGCCGCTGCGGCGCAGCTCCCGGTCCAGGGCCGCGCGCAGCTGGGAGGGGCCGACACCCCGGGGCTGGTTGACCAGTACGTCCCGGGCTGGCAGGTAGAGCACCCCCGCCGGGACGATCTCATGGCCAAAGAGGGGGCGGCCCTCCCGCTCCAGGGTGAAGAGGTAGAGCAGCATCTGGATGTTCAGCCCGTGGCGGACGTCGCTGAGGTCGAAGGCTTTCTTCCCCGATTTGTAATCCACCACCCGCAGGTACAGCTTGCCGTCCTTCAGCCAGCCGTCCACCCGGTCCACCTTCCCCGCCACGGTCAGGGCCGCGTCCTGGGCCTGGACCGTGATGGCGGGGAGCTTGCCGTCCCCGCCGAAGCCCAGCTCAAACTCCAGGGGCACGAAATCGGACACAGCCAGCTCCCCGGCCACGTTGTCCACGATGGTCCCCACCGTCTTGCGCAGGCGGCGGAACAGGTACTTGAACCGGGCGTCCCGGCCGTCAAAGCCCGGCAGGGCCGCATCCATGTAGGATTGTACCACTTGGTCTACCAGCTTTTTCAGCTCCCGCTCATCCACCGCCGCGAAGCCGCCCCGATCCATCACAGAGCGCGTCACATGCTCGAGCACATAGTGGAGGAAGGTGCCCACCTGGGAGGCATCGAAGCCCGCCTGGGTGCGCTCCTTGGCCCGCAGGCCGTACTGCATGAAGTAGGCGAAGTGGCAGGAGTTGATCTTGTCGATGCGGCTGGCGGACATGCGGTAGCTGCGGCCGTACAGGGTCTCTACCGCCTGGGGGGAGAGGCGGCCGCGGGTCATCTGGGCGGCCCGGTCCATGGCCGCCAGGGCATCGCCCCAGCGGACGTCCTGCGCGAAGTAGCGCCACAGCTCCCCTTCCCGCTCCCCGCCGGCCAGCTCCAGGGCTGGGATGGGGGCGGTGAGACGGCAGCTGCGCTCCCCGCTGCTCTCCGCCGCGCTGGGCAGCAGGGCCTTGATCCGCCCCACCACAAAGGAGGGGCGCAGGGGCGTCCCTGCCAGATCCGATGCCGGCCAGGTGACGCACAGCCGGTCCGTGGGCTGGGCGAGGGCGGCGTAGAGGTTTTGCAGCTCGATGTGGAACAGGTCCATGCCGCTGGGGGCCAGGTCGATTCCCCGGCCCTTGAGCTGCTCCCGGTCCTCCCGGGTGAGCAGGCCCATGCTGGTCTGGACCGCCGGGAGGACGTGGTCGTTGGCCCCCATCAGGAACAGGCACTTGATCCGGCGGCGGTCATTCCTGGTGATCTGGGACGCCTGGACCTGGTCCAGGGAAACCGGGATGGTGCCCACGTCGTACTGGGTCAGCACCAGCTTCAGCAGCCGGGTAAATTCCTCCGTATCCAGGGGGGCATCCCCCAGCATATCCGCGAACTGGTCCATCACGCCGCACAGCAGCTCCCAGAGCTGGCTGTACTCCATGGCCCGCTGGAGCTCCCCCAACGCCTCCAGGCGGGCGGTGCGTTCCTCCAGCTGCCGCGCCAGCCCCAGCTCATCCAGGAATGCCCACAGCGCCTCCAGCTTCTCCCGTGCGCCCTCGCGCTCCTTCAGCCCCTGGGCCAGGCGGCGCAGGGGGGCCCCCACCCGCCGGCGCAGGCGGTTGATCTCCGCCAGGGCTGCGGCCTGCTCCGGGGTGAAATCCTCCCGCCAGCCGCTGGGATTGCCGGTCCAGTCTTCCTCCCGGACCCACATGCTCCCGTGGATGTCCCAGGCAATGGCGTAGTTCTCCAGCAGGTCGCACTCCCCGTCCGTCAGCCCCGCCAGCCCGGTTTTCAGCCAGCGGAACATGTCCTCATACTCATAGCCCCCCGCCACTGCGTCCAACGCGCCGGCCAGCAGGCTCAATACCGGCTTCTCCAGCACGTCGCTGCGGCGGCTGAGGTAGACGGGTACGCCGTACCGCTCGAAAACATTTTCAATGGTGGCGGCATATTCATCCAGGTTTCGGGCCGCCACGCCGATGTCCCGGAAACGGTAGGCCCCCGACCGCACCAGCTCCAGGATTTTGGCGGCAACATACTCCGTCTCGGTGAACATGCTCTCCGCCCGGCACAGCTCTACCCCGTCGCAGTCTCCCGCCCAGCTCTCCGGCTGGCCGAAGAAGCGGGCGGCCAGATGCTCCAGGGCGTTTCCAGGCTCCGGCAGGGGCAGGACCTCCACCGTACACGGGACGCCGCACGCCCCCGCCACCCGGGCCAGCCTGTCCCGGGTGCGCACGCTCTCTGTAAAAATCTCCAGGCCGCTGCCGTCCCCCAGCAGGGTGACGGTGACGGACCGGGCGGTGCGCAACAAAATTTCGATCAGCTTCAGCTCCTGGGCGGTGAAGTAGGTGAAGCCGTCCAGGTATATGTCCTTCCCGGCCGCGTAGCCGGAGGGTTCCAGGCTGTCAATCAGCTTTTCCATCAGATCCCGGCGGTCCGCCCCCTCCTGGCACAGGCGGGAGAGGTAGGCGGCGTAGATCAGGGACAGGTCCCGCACCTTCGCCCCACTCATGCCTTCCAGCTGCGGCGCGGCGTCCCCCAGGTCCTCCGGCAGGACCCGTCCGGCGATCAGCTCGTCACACAGCGATACCAGCTCCTGGAGGAAGGGGGCTTTCCGGCTGGGCCGGGCGTAGACGGTCAGCTGGGAGGCCGCCTCCTGGAGGGAGAGCTGCATCAGCAGCAGCTTTCCCCCTGCGTCCAGGGTCCCGTCCGTCAGCCCGCCCGTCAGGGCCAGGGCACGGTTTGCCAGCAGGCGCAGGCTGAGAACCTCGGCATAGCGCGCCGATTCCGGGCCGCAGGCCCGGCACAGCTCAACCTCCGCCTGATGGGAGGCGTGCTCCGGCGAGAGGAGCAGCGCACGCGCCCCCCGGCGTTTGATTTCCTCCAGTACCCGGCGGGTCTTCCCGGTGTTGGCCCGCCCCATCCAGATGCGCAGCATATGCCGTCCCTCCTACTTTGTCACCAGATCTGCCAGTATCTTGATAAACAGCATCCCCAGCACCACAAAGATCATGCCGCGGATCTTCTTCCCACCGCCGCGCAGGGCAAAGCGCACGCCGCAGTTGTTGCCCAGGATGCTGCACAATGCCCCCGGCACCACCAGGGCCCACATGATTTTCCCGCCCAGGATGAAGGAGGTGGCCGCCGCGGCGTTGGAGGCCAGGTTCCCAACACGGGAGCAGCCGGAGGCCGTGACCATGTCCATGCCCAGCAGGGCGGAGAAGGCCATGAGCAGGAACGTCCCCGTTCCAGGCCCTACAATGCCGTCATAGCACCCCATCACCAGCCCGATGGCAAGGCTCACGCCAATTTCATAGCGGCGGCTGTAGGTCTTTTCCGTCTCCGCCTCCTGCCCGAAGTCCTTCTTCAGCACCAAGAACAGGGCCACCAGCGGCAGGGCAATCAGCATCAGCCCCTGGAGCAGGTTTTCGCTGAGGTTCTTGGCAAACTCCGCGCCAAAATACCCGCCCACGATGGCCCCTGCCGCCGCGCACAGCGCAGGGCGCAGGCGCACCTTGCCGCTTCGGAAGTAGCGGAAACCGGCCATGGCCGCGCCGCAGCCGTTAACCACCTTGTTGGTCCCGGCGGCAAAGTGGACGGGTACCCCGGCCATCAGGTAGGCCGGCAGGGTAATCAGCCCGCCGCCCCCGGCCATACTGTCCACAAAGCCCCCCAGAAAAATCAGGGGGCAT
>JAAWKB010000114.1 GCA_022797115.1 Oscillospiraceae bacterium | reverse complement strand
AGCTTGATTCCGTGGGAGATATCGCTGTATTTCTCACTGCCAATCAGTGTCCGCAGGGACTTTGCCCGTCCATTGGTGGTCTTGACCTCCACAGGGATCAGCTCTGAGGCCGTTCGGACAAAAAAGTCCTCCTCCAGTGTGGAGTCCTCCCGCTTGTAGTAGTACAGCCCGCAGCCGCTTTTCACCAGCGTCTCTCCCACGATGTTCTCATAGAGTGCGCCCTTGTACACGCCCAGGTTTTTGTTGGCCCGCAGGTCCTCCTGGGCCTCCTCGTCCAGCATGGCCACCAGCAGGCCGCTGTCGGCAAAGTACAGCTTATACTTGGTCTCCTCATAGTTGCCCTTCAAGGGAAGCTCCGGGAAAGTCAGACAGTAGCAGACATTCACCATCCCGGCGTCGCTGAGCCACTCAATACATCCCCGGTAATCCTTGAACCGGGCCCCCGAGGCCACCTTGGATATCTGGAACTTTTTGTTCTCCTTGGCCAATTGGGGCGGGATCTGATTGAACACGTTGAGGATGCGCCCCTGATCCATTCCCTCAGCGTATTTTCGGATATCCTCCTTGTAGTCGGCGATGAGCTGCCGTTGAATTTCCAGCGAACCCTCAAAGGTTCCCAGCTCCACATATTCCCGCACCACCGCCGGCATCCCGCCCAGGATGCAGAAATCCAGAAACAGGGAGTTGCAGACGGAAAGTTCCACCTCGTTGAACGGGGTCAGCGTCCGCATATGATCCAGCAGGTCGGCAATCAATCCATCATCATAGCCCTTCGCCCAGAGAAATTCCTCAAAATCCATGGAATACATCTCATAGTCCGTCTTATAGCCTACGCTGTTGCTCTCGATTTTCCGATAATTGATTCCCAGCATGGACCCGCTGCAAATTACGTCAAAGCGGCCATCGATGGAGAAAAATTTCAGTGCGGTGGCGATGTCCGGGAACTCCTGGAGCTCGTCAAAGAAAAACAGCGTCTTACCAGGCAGGAACCGCTTGCCCGGGTCCAGGCGGGAGATGTTTTTGACGATATCATCGGTTTTGTACCCGTCAGCGGTGATGAGTTTGTACTTCGGCTCCTCCACAAAGTTGATGTAGATTACATTTTCATAGCTGCGCTCCGCAAAGCGCCGGACAGACTCTGTTTTGCCCACCTGCCGGGGTCCCTTGACAATCAGGGGCTTGTGCTGGGGCGCGGCCTTCCATTCCGCTAAAAAACGGTCGATTTTGCGATCTAAATAGCGCATATTCATCTTCCTCCATCGGTATTGTTATCTATAGTATACTCCAGCAGCAGACGAATTACAACAGGTCGGCGAAAAAATGGGCGAATATTTTTCTGTTATATCAATAACATGAGCGAATTTTGCTTCATTATCACAAAAATCAGAGGGAATATTTCGTACCTGTAATGACTGCTATGGCTGAAACTGCATTTTTATACCAGAGCTTGTTGACGGTTGCTCTCTGTGCTATAATGGAGGAAAGTTTTGCCTGCCCCTGAAGCTGACGGCGGAGGAGTCCTTTCAGCTTTTGAAGCACACCGAGGAATTGGAACAGGCGGGCATCCTGATTTCCATTAGAGATTGCTGGGGAGGCGGAATGATATCATAGGAGGACAGAAGAGGAGGCGATACAAATGAAGTTTTGGAAGGACCGGTTCCAGCCCCACATTTTAGAGCGGGGCCGGACTTACTTTGACGAGGGCCGAGTCTCGGAGCTGGAGCGCACAGAGGACGGCTACACCGCCACTGTGAAAGGCACGGAGGAATATGAGGTGGAGATCCTCTTGGAGGGGGACTCCATCGAGGATATGTTCTGTGACTGCCCCTATGCGGAGGATGGGACTGCCTGTAAGCACATGGCGGCGGTCCTGTTCGCGGTGGCCGCCGCTGAACCGCATCAGAGGAAAGACACGGCCAAAAAAGAGTGTCTGACTCCCGCCGGCCTTGTGGAAAAAATCCCTGACAGCCAGCTCCGCCCGCTGCTGACGGACTTGATATCCGCGGATAAGAAACTCTACAGGGCGCTGCTCCTTCAATATGGGGAGACGACCCTGGAGGAATGTATGCAAACGCTGAAAAAAGAACTGGCCTCCATTGGGAAACAATACGCAGGCAGAGACGGTTACATAGACTATTACCACGCAAGAGATTTCGCAAAGGCGATTGCAGGGCATGTTCAGCGGCAGACGGAGACGCTGCTGGCTCGGAATGCGCCTGTGTTGGCTCTCCAAGCCGGAGTGGATACGCTGCGGGAATATTCCAATTACAACATAGACGATTCCAATGGCGAATACGGGCTGGTCATGGAGGAAATGAGCAATACGTGCATGGATGTCCTGGCTGCCGCAGACGAAACGGTTGCCGAAAGGATATTTGACATCCTGGCCGATTGTGTGAAATCAGACCGGGAGAACTGGTTTGTCCAGGATTTTGCGACGCAAATGGTGTTTTCACTCTTTGCGGGAAAGCATTTTGATGAAAAGAAATTGGCGTTGGTAGATGAGAAAATTGCTGTACTTACTCGATCAGGCAAAAATAATTACTCCATCGAATATGAGATGCAGCATCTGTTGATGCGCCGCTTTGACCTGATGAAACAGCTGTCCCGGCCCAAGGAGGAGCTGGACGCCTTTTTGGAGCGGCACACAAACTATTCTAATATTCGTGAGCTGCGTATCCGGCAGGCGCTGGATGACGGAAAGACGGACGAGGCCATTCGTCTGCTGGAGGAGGGCAAGTCCGCCGACTGTGATAAACGGGGACTGGCGGCGAAATACAGCGAATGGCTGATGGACCTGTATGAGCAGCAGGGGCAGCGGGACAAGCTGCTTGCGGAGCTGGAATATCATATCTTTACCCTGTCCTCCGGCGGCATGGAAGTGCTGAACCGCTTGAAAAACATATGCACACCGGCGCAGTGGATCGAGTACAGGGAGCGGTATCTTTCCGGGCGAACTTACCACAAGCTGGAGCTTATGGAATCCGAGGGACTTTGGGAGCGGCTGGTGGAGGCGGTCACTGCGGCTGGGCGTCTTTCCGTCCTGGACCGCTATGAGGCGTCTCTGAAAAAACAGTATCCGGACAGGATGCTGGAAGCATATGCCAATATCCTGGTGAAGGAGGCCGCTGAGGTTTCCAACCGAACGCACTATCAGGAGTTGGCGCGCTATCTGAAAAAACTCAGGAGTTATCCGGGCGGGACAGAGCGAGCGGCACAGCTGGCGGAGGATTGGCGCACCCAATACAGCCGCCGCCGGGCCATGATGGAGGAGCTGCGGAACGCGGGGTTTTAACTAACAACGGCCTGAATTGCTATATAAATTTACCGATTTTCAAAAGACTAAATTTTACAGAAGCACCCCCATCCGATAAAATGGACGCAACATTTTACGGATGGGGGTATTTTTGTGGGACAACGAACTGTTATTTTTAAAGAATTGAATACGTTTCGGAGATATTTGCAGGGAGAGGAGCGAGAACCCAGCACGATAGAGAAGTACCTGCGGGAGGTCAGAGGATTCATAGCCTGGGCTGGTGGTCGGGAGGTGAACAAGGACCTGACCACTGCCTGGAAGGAGCACCTGAAATCCCAGCATTTCCAGCCGGAGACGGTGAACGCCAAGCTTTCCGCCCTGAACAAATTCCTCCGATTTCTGGGCCGGGAGGACTGCCGGGTGCGCTACCTGAAAATCCAGCGAAAACTCTTCCGGCGGTCGGACCGGGAGCTGACCAAGGAGGACTACACCCGGCTCTGGAGCACCGCCAATTCTCAGGGGAAGCACCGCTTGGCCCTGCTCATGGAGACTATCTGCGCCACGGGTATCCGGGTCAGCGAGGTTCGGTACATTACCGTGGAGGCAGTTCAGTCTGGCCGGGCAGACGTGTCCCTGAAAGGGAAGATACGGACCATTCTGCTTCCAGGGAAACTCTGTCGGAAGCTGCAAAAGTACGCCAAAAAGCAAAAAGTCGTCTCCGGAGAGATATTTCTCACCAGAAACGGAAGAGGGCTGTCACGGCGTCAAATCTGGGCGGAGATGAAAGCGCTCTGCAAAGCGGCGGGGGTGGCGGCGAGCAAGGTTTTTCCTCACAACCTGCGTCACCTCTTCGCCCGTACATTTTATAAGGTGTACAAGGACGTGGCCCGCTTAGCGGATGTGTTGGGTCACTCAAGCATCGAGACCACCCGCATCTACCTCATCTCCACCGGAGTCGAGCACGCCCAGCAGCTGGAGCGGTTAGGGTTAATATCCTAAACCCCGAAAATAGACGAAGTTAATAGAGCGCCCTGTTTATTCGACATTTTTACTCATTTTCCGACAGGCACAGAGCAAAAATGCCTCCACGCACTGGGCGCAGAGGCAAAAATGGGCA
>JAAWKB010000138.1 GCA_022797115.1 Oscillospiraceae bacterium | reverse complement strand
GGCGGTGAACTCCTTGAAAGCCTGTTCCAGATTGTCCGCGTCCCGGCTCTTGAAAATGACGATGTAGTGGGGCGGCTGGGTGGTCTTGTCCTTCCGCAAAGTGAAGTCCACGCCGTATTTCTTGGCGCAGGGCTTGAAAGCGGCGATGTTAGCGTCGGTGATCTCAATGTTGGACAGCGCCGCCCCGTGCTGCTTCAACTGCTTCAAACTCTGTTGTCCGTGGTGGAGCTTGGGGCCGTGCTTCCGGGCCTCCAAATACTTTTTCAAGGCCATTTGCAGCACTTGGGCCGTCAGCTTCCCGGTTTTCATGGATAATGCGATGGTCTTTTGAGTGACTTCCTCCTGCAAGCGTCATACCTCCTATTGCCTGATGTCGGGGATAAAAACTAAGGCGGCACTACCAGCCGCCGCAGGTAAATCCGCATCAGATACGCACCCGCAGGCCGTTCAGATCGTCGGCCCGGATGCCCACCAGATACCAGTCGGCGGTATACTCAATGCGGGTGGGCTTCCACCTGCCGCCCACCATCACGTCGAAACACTGTCCACAGTGCAGGCCGCCGTAGTAGTCGGCCAGGTCAAAGCGGATGTCGTAGCGGTCTGTCCGCTCGTCGAAGATCAATGCGCCCTGTTTCATAGTCGGGGCCTCCTTTTTCAGATTTTCCCTCCGCCATATCATGGGCGACGAGGGCGGTATAGCAGCTTCCCATGGTACTGGGGGCGTTGAACAGCACCGTCAGCAAGTATTTCTTGATGTTGCGGATTTTCGTGGTGTTGATGCGGATGCTGTCCATCTCCCTAGTGGTGTGGTACCGGCTACCCAGGCGGTGGACGGTGTAGCCCAGGTGTTCCAGAAGGTCCGGCAGATCTGTCCTCTTGGCGGTCTCCATCTCCTCGTCTGTGAAAGGAAAGGCTGCATTTTGTTTCGCGAGGTTGTTCACCTCCTCCTTCTGGCGAAACGAAAAGAAGCCCCCGGAGCATCCCGGTTGTTTGGGATGCTCTGGGGGCTTCTCATCTGCTGTTCGGTTGTTGTGGCCTCACACAGCTCGTTACGCGCCCCACACGGCGGGTTCGCCATCCTCCTGTGGCTGGGTGTCGCCGCCCTCCGGCTCCGTGATATCCCGCGGCTTGCCGTTCCGCTGCCTCCAGAGCCTCCTCGATCAGTCCCAGCACGAATTCCCGCTGGGTCAGCTTCCGGCCAGTGCGGTGATCAAGCCCGACTGTTCTCTGGCCTCGCAGACGCGCTGGTGCAGGTCCAGGGGCAGTTGCGCACATTATGGTGAGGAAAATAAAATGGTGAGTGGCTATGCAAAGGCATGAGGATAAGCGGGATCATGCCGAAATCACTCACCATTTTATTTTGGTATTTCAGAAAGTGCCTGTATGGTGCATACTGGTTTCCGAAAGGAGCGTGGTGTGCATGCATTCGCAGAAAGAAGTGCAACAAGCAACCAACGAAATTATCGTCGCTTTAGAGGATCGGCAACTGGCAGAAAGCTCAATCGACCAGTACAAACAGCACTATCAGGAATTAAATGCTTATTGTAAGCATGGGGAACTCCGCAGTATCGACGAAAATACGCTGCTAGAATTTCTCCGTTCCCAATACGATGTTCACATTACAAGTCTTCATGTCAAGGGATTGGACAGAGTAGCCGGAAACCACATCAGGCCATTTACAGTATTAAACTGGTATCTCATGACTGGAGAAATTAACACCAGAGTCAGAGTGCGCAATCCGCTATTCATATGTCCGGAAGGATTTTGCGATTCCTATGAAGCATTTATGGAGTATTTACGTCAAAAAGATCTGGCATCTTCTACTGTAAGAAATTATCGTGAAACAGTACAGCAGTTCATCCGGCATATGATCAGCATAGGGGTCGAATCATCGGAGATGATTTCACCCGCAGGCATACTATCTTTTCTCTCGGCATTTAAGCATTTTTCGACCAATTCTTTTTCCTATCTTATCACTGGAATCAGGCAGTATCTATCATTCCTTTTCTGCAGTGGCTTCTTAGATGAGGATTTGTCCGAGACCTTACCGCAGGTAAAAAAGCCCAGATACGCGGGAATCCCACATATCTGGAGCAAAGAAGAGTTAAAAGCGATCCTAAATGCAGTAGATAGAATGAGCCCCACTGGAAAACGTGATTACGCAATCATGCTGCTAGTAATTCAAACCGGCTTTCGCGCAGCGGATATACGCCGGCTAAAACTGAAGGATATAGATTGGAAGGGCCATAAAATCCGTATCACCACCGCAAAAAATGGTCAGGAACTGGAACTGCCTCTGCTGGAAAGCACCGGTTGGGCGATTATCGACTATCTCCAAAACGGAAGGCCCAAAACAGACTGCGATTGTGTGTTCACCAGACATATTGCGCCCTATGGGCCAATTGGCAGTACATCCGGCTTGGATTTCGCACTGGGACGCTACATTATGAAAGCCGGAATCAAGTTCAAAAAGGGAGAGCGGCACGGTCTTCATACACTGAGAAATTCCCTTGCGAAAAATATGCTTGACGCTGGAGCGCCGCTTCCTGTTATTTCACAGACTCTCGGCCACCAAAATGTGAATACCACCGCGATTTATTTGAAAATTGATATTGACGGGCTGCGGAAATGCGCTTTGGATATCAGTGAGTGGGAGGTGTAGTCATGAGAGATTATGTGTGGAAAAGTTCTTTGGCCAAGTACATTCAGGACCATATTGCAATTCAAAAGGCGTCTGGATTGAAATTCTGGCAGCAGGAACAAGATCTTCAAAGATTTGACCACTACTATTTTTACAGTGGTTACCAAGGGACCAAAATCTCCATGGAGGCAGTGGAAGGCTTCATATACGTTAAAGGAGAAAGCCTTAACAGCTGGAGGCGAAAAGAAGTGCTGCTGCGTAATTTAGGAATGTATTTGAAAGACTTGGGGCTGGAACCTTATATTCCAATTGTAAAAACGCCGGAGGGCCGAACTCCGTACATTCCTCATATCTATACGAGGGAAGAACTGCGCCGCTTTTTTAACGCTATTGACGAATATCCCGCCCCATGGTATTCTTCCAGAAATCTGGTAGACGCTGTTTTGTTCCGGTTCTTGTACAGCACTGGCGCCCGTATTTCCGAGGCGCTTAATTTAAAAATTGGCGACTATGACCGCAATACTGGAATTGCCACAATCCGCCATGGAAAGAACAACCGTGACCGGCGCATACCGCTTCATCCCTCGCTGGCTAAACGTGTCAATGCTTTTTTGGACGAGTTTCACAGGAGCAATGGTTTGGAAACCCCTCTTTTCCCGAATGCTCAAATGTCGCGGATGGGAAAGAGTATGGTTTATAACCATTTCCGTGATTACCTCCTGCTGGCGAATATCCCTCACACTGGCCGCGGCCCCAGAATCCATGATTTTCGTCATGGATTTGCAGTAGAAAACCTTCGCAGGTGGTCCGCTGAAGGAAAGGATCTGCTGAACCTGATTCCGTATCTTTCCGCATATATGGGGCACAGCGATTATAAGGTAACCCAGTATTATCTGCGTTTGACTGCTGAGATTTATCCCGAAATGGTGGAGATGCTAGCTGCCGAATGTATGGATATTATTCCTCCGGGAGGTGAATTCTGTGAAAACCCCTGATTTCTCTTACTATGTTTCACAGTTCTTTAACTCCCATCTCTCCGGGCAGAAAAATGTAAGCCAAAATACAATTATATCCTACGCCACAACATTCAAGCAGTTCCTTCAATTCTGCGAAGAAGCAAAGATGATTAAGGCCGAACGAATGACGTTAAGTCTGATTGATGAAAATCTTGTTATAGATTTCCTTGACTGGCTTGAAAAACCCCGTAAAGTGAGCATGACAACGAGAAACCAACGACTTGTAGCTCTGCACTCGTTCTTTCGATATGTACAGAAAAATTCTCCCATACACATGGAACTGTCCGCCAAAATCTTGAATATTCCCTACAAGAAAGCTCATCGAACCGTGGTTTCGTATCTCTGCGAGGACGATATGCGCACCTTACTGGCACAGCCTTCAGGAAATACCAGAGAAGGATTTCGGGACATGGTACTGTTGTCTGTTTTGTATGATACAGGCGCTCGAGTACAGGAACTTGTTGATATTAAGGTAAAGCATATTCGGTTGGATAAGCCTGCGGTAGTGACTCTGCATGGAAAGGGAAACAAAACCAGGCAGGTTCCCATTATGCCAAGCACTGTGAATCTCCTGAGATCTTACCTTGCTTCCAATAAAGGAACCTCGGGGCTTGCCTGTGGAGATACCCCCTTGTTTGTAAACCAGCGTGGAGAGGTTCTTAGCCGATGGGGTGTTTCGCATATTATTGATAAGTACGTCAGAAAAGCACAGGCAAATGGAGAACTTTGTGTAGGATTTCCAATTACACCTCACGTTTTTCGCCATTCTAAGGCAATGCATATGCTCCATGCAGGGATTAACCTGTTTTACATTAGGGATATCCTTGGACACGTC
>JAAWKB010000113.1 GCA_022797115.1 Oscillospiraceae bacterium | reverse complement strand
TCGCCCTGATTGGGAGTCTATCTTTTTCCCTTCACCTCCGCCACAATTCTACATTTTTTCCTCGGCGTTTTTTTACATTTTATCACTGGCGATGACAGTGCTGAACTGTTCTTTCTTCCATGCTGTAACTACTTTCTGGGAATAAGAAAAACCCTTAGCACTCTTGCCAGTAATATCTTACCGGACAAAAGGACTACGGGTTTTAAGATTAAATCGTTTAATTCCTAATAAAATCCTAATATCAGATGGATGTTTTCCTAATCCGCTGAGGGAAGCTCGATTGCGAACATAACAGTATCCTTTTCGCTGGATGCCTAGATGCTCCCGCCATGTAATAAGGATAATTTCTTTCGCAATCGCAAGCCCCAGGCCAGTTCCACCAGTATCGGATATGCGGGCCTCATCCAAACGGTAAAACTTGTCGAACAGCAATGGCAACTTTTCAGCAGGAATAACATCCCCTTTGTTTTGAAACAAAATATTGATTAAACTATGAGACTTTTCAGCGGCAATTTTGATTTCCGTTTCTGGATAGCTATATGTCACTACAAAAAAATCTCTTTGTATCCACGAAAATACTCATGATATATCATAAATGCCGCTTCATGCCTGATGTTCAAAAAAAGCTCCAACAGGCCGACAACTATCTATATCCCAACCGCTGCTTCCACAGGAACAGGTATAAACCCATTACGATAAGGACAGACAACTGGGCGTTTCCGCATAAACGCCGCATAACTTTAGACTGAAAAACGGCAAACTGTCTTTTTTACTGCGCTTCAATTTTATAGCCTACCCCCCCATACTATTTTGATGTACTTGGGCTTATCCAACGTGTCGTTCAGCTGTTCCCACAGGTGACGAATGTGTGCGGTTATCGTGTTGTTCAACTTGGTGTAATATTCATCCTGCCAAATCTGGTGAAACAATTCTTCGGCGCTGACTACGTTGCCTTTGTTCTCCAAAAGGGTGCGGAGAATAGAAAATTCTGTGGGTGTCAAAGTGACTGGCGTCCCTGCCACCATACACTTGTGCGCTTTTATGTCCATCTCCAAATCCAAGTGGAAAATCACATTTTTTCTGCTGCCTTGGGTTGCGCTGGATTATATCGCTCGCACCGAGGGTGAGCCCATTGGTTTTGTCCATTTCCCCGTCTTTGGCTGTCAGCATGGTAATAGGGTATGTGTGCTTTTCTCTAATCTTTTGACACAATGTAAATCCGTCTATATCCGGCAGCATGATGTCCAGAATGGCACGGTCAAGTTCAGCGGAGAAAGAAAGTCACCATCACGGTGGATGACTATACCAACGTCCTGTTTCTCAAAAAGGACGGGACGCCGAAAGTGGGTATAACTATAACGCCGTGATTAATGGCCTTGTGAGGAAGTACAATAGCAGCACAAGGAGCAGTTGCCCAACATCACCCTGACTCTGGACTACTACATCCATGTTGATTCCTGTTCCGTCGGAGATGGAGCGGCTGGCCGCGTAGGAAAAGTAAAGAAAGGCCGCCTTTACTATTTCGGTACTGCGTTTCAGCGCAAAGGAACGTCGGAATACACCGGGATATGCGAGCAACTCGCCCAAAAGGCAAATGGCGGAAATGCCTGAAAATTAAGGCTTTGCCGCCATTTGCCGAGTTACATAAGGTTAGGGATGAAAAATGCAAAATCTTTCTGAGAAATATAATTGTGCTTGAGCTGTCCGATCTCAATTTGCGCCTGCTTCAGTTCTGTACGGGGAGCCTGTTTTTTTTGCAACAACCGCGACAGTCTTCCAGGCCAGCCTTGCTCATTTGTTCAAAGTGAAGCATCCAAATGCGTGCCGTTGGTAGCTCACTCGGCACTTTAAGGGAGCATATCAATGTCTGGCGCAGGGAGAGCTTTTCAGTCCTCAGATGATTATTTTCTCCATAAGGGGGGATTACTTTCTCTCCTTGCTGTCTACCTCCTGGCGCAGCAGCGCGGAGAATGCGTCCAGGCCCATGGCGCCCAGGTCGTTCCCACTGCGATGCCGGACGGAGACCGTACCCGCCTCCATATCCCGGTCGCCCACCACCAGCATGTAGGGGATCTTCTCCAGCTGGGCTTCCCGGATCTTCTTGCCGATCTTTTCGTTGCGGCCGTCCACCTCTACCCGGAAGCCCTGGCTGTCCAAGCCCTGGGCAACGCTGGCGGCATACTCCGCCGCCCGGTCGGTGACGGGCAGGATCTTCACCTGGACAGGGTGCAGCCAGGCGGGGAAGGCCCCGGCAAAGTGCTCGGTGATCACGCCAATAAACCGCTCAATGGAGCCCAGCAGGGCCCGGTGGATCATGATGGGACGATGCTTCTCGCCGTCCTCACCCACGTACTCCAGCTCAAACCGCTCGGGCATCTGCATATCCAGCTGGATGGTGCCGCACTGCCAGGTCCGGCCCAGGGAGTCGGAGAGATGGAAGTCCAGCTTGGGGCCGTAAAACGCGCCGTCGCCGGCGTTGATGATGAAGTCCTTGCCCATCTCGGTGATGGCGGCCTGGAGGGTATCCTCAGCGAACTTCCATACCGCCTCATCGCCCATGTGGTCCTCGGGCATGGTGGACAGCTCGATCTGGTAGGTCAGGCCGAAGGTGGAGTACATCTCGTCGAAGAGCTGCACCACATTCTTGATCTCATCCTTCATCTGGTCGGGCGTCATGAAAATGTGGGCGTCGTCCTGGGTGAAGCAGCGCACCCGGAACAGGCCGTGGAGCGCGCCGCTCATCTCATGGCGGTGGACCAGGCCTAGCTCCGCCGCCCGGATGGGCAGGTCACGGTAGGAGTGGGGCTCGTTTTTATACACCAGCATCCCGCCAGGGCAGTTCATGGGCTTGACAGCGTAGTCCTCCCCGTCGATGACGGTGGTGTACATATTGTCCTTGTAGTGGTCCCAGTGGCCGGAGCGGTGCCACAGCGCCTCGTTGAGGATGATGGGAGTGGCGATCTCTACATAGCCGTATCTCTTGTGGCACGCCCGCCAGTACTCCAGCAGGGTATTTTTCAGCACCATGCCCTTGGGCAGGAAGAAGGGGAAACCGGGGCCCTCCTCGGCCATCATGAACAGGCCCAGCTCACGGCCCAGCTTGCGGTGGTCCCGCTTCTTGGCCTCCTCAATCCGAGCCAGGTACTCATCCAGCTCGTCCTTCTTGGGGAAGGCCACGCCGTAGATACGCTGGAGGGTCTGACGGCTGGAGTCGCCCCGCCAGTAGGCGGCGTTGCAGGCGGTCAGCTTGATGGCGTTGCCCTTGATGCGGCCGGTGGAGTCCACATGGGGGCCGGCGCACAGGTCCACGAACTCACCCTGCTTATAGAAGCTAATGGTCGCGTCCTCGGGCAGGTCGTTAATCAGCTCCACCTTGTAGGGCTCGCCCTTCTCCTCCATATACTGCACAGCCTCTGCCCGGGGCAGCTCGAAGCGTTCCAGCTTCAGTTTCTCCTTGCAGATCTTGCGCATCTCCGCTTCCAGCTCATCCAGCTGGTCCTCGGAAAAGGGCTGGGGGGTGTCAAAATCGTAATAGAAGCCATTGTCAATAGACGGGCCGATGGCCAGCTTTACCTCGGGATGCAGACGCTTCATGGCCTGGGCCAGGACGTGGGAGCAGGTGTGCCAGTAGGTTTTGCGATAGGTCTCATTTTCAAAGGTGTACAGATTTTCTTCGCTCATGGTTGGTCGCTCCTTTTCTTGTAGGGGCAAAAAAACTTCACCCCTGATTGTGATGTCAGGGGTGAAGGTAAACTCCACGGTTCCACCCTGCTTACGGCGCACGCGCCGTCGCTTTGTGTCCCCCTGTAACGGGAGGGCCCCGTCCCGGTCATCCCAGGCCGCTCAGGAGTGGTACCATCCGCCGCCTGCCGCAGGACGCTCACACCCAATACGTCCCTCTCTGTGCGCCGCTACGCGGATTCTTCTCCATCATTGCTGTTTGAATAGTTGTTACTATAGCACTATGCGGCGGCATTGTCAACCGTTTTCTTTTCCTGTTGCTAGTGCAACAGCATTTGAAAATCTTTGGAAAAGGGATATAATCAGGGAGATGGAACAGGAGAGCTTAAAAGCAGGTAGAAGATCCTTAAAGGACAAACGGATATCCTGCACAAGCTGGAAGACATTATTATCATTAGACTGTGTACGGTGGTGTGCGGCGGAGAATCAGCTAGTATTAGGAGAGATCGTAACGGATGGAAGGTCCAATGGGATCACAGCCGTACAGGAGCTTTGGGATTCTTTGAACAGAGAGGACAGCATTGTGACGGCAGATGCAATGATCTGCCAGAAAGAAATTGTCAGGAAAATCCGTGAGGGTAAGGCAGACTATGTGATTAGCCTAAAAGGGAATCAACCGGCCCTATTGGAGGATATTTCTCTATATTTTGAGTATTTCCAGACATCAACTAGAAATATACAATGCTCCTGAAATTGTATTGCAATCGTAATATAAATCATGGAGTAAATTGTTACTCTTCCAAGGACCTTCTCAACTGGAAATATGAAGGACTCGTTCTCCAACCGGAAATATCTGAC
>JAAWKB010000112.1 GCA_022797115.1 Oscillospiraceae bacterium | reverse complement strand
CACAGTTGCCTCGGAATATGCATACAGCACCTTTGCACCGTGGCGGATGATCCCGCCCTGCTCCTGCTCGCTCCCGGGCATATACCCCGGGACGTCCACAAGCGTGACAATCGGGATATGGAACGCATCGCAAAAGCGGACGAACCGGGCAAGCTTGTCACTGGCATTCACATCCAGCGAGCCCCCCAAGCAGTTTGGCTGGTTGGCGGCAAAGCCAACCGTATCCCCGTTGAGCCGGGCGAAGCCTGTCACCGCATTGGGGGCAAACTCCTTGTGTACCTCAAAAAAGCTGTGCTTATCCACCATCGCCCCAATGACCGCTTTTACATCGTAGCACTTGCGCTGGTTGTCCGAGACCATCTGCTGCAAGCCCCGGCACAGGTCGTTTGGCTCACCCTCCATCACAGGCGCGCTTTCCCCGCTGTTCTGCGGCAGATAGGCCAGCAGCTTGCGCACAGCCAGCAGGCAGGACCGGTCGTCGTCGTATGCAAAGTGGACGGCGCCGCTCCTGCGCGTATGCATATCCGCCCCGCCCAGCTCCTGCTGGTCAATACGCTGCCCGGTGACTGCCCTGACAACCTGCGGCCCGGTGATGAACATCATCCCCGTCTGCCGCACCATGAAGACAAAGTCGCAGATGGCAGGCGAGTAGCACGCGCCCCCGGCACAGGGGCCCATAATCACCGCAATCTGCGGGATGATGCCGGAGGCCGCCGTATTGCGGCGGAAGATCCCCGCGTAGCCAGCCAGCGCACAGATCCCCTCCTCAATGCGCGCCCCGCCGCTGTCGTTGAGCATCACGACAGGGGCCCGCATTTCCAAGGCCATATCCAGCATCCGGCAGATTTTCATGGAGTGCGCCTCCCCGAGCGTGCCGCCGAATACGGTAAAATCCTCGGAGGAGGCGAAGACAAGCCGCCCGTTGATTTTACCGTAGCCTGTGACGACGCCGTCCCCGGGGACCCTCTTCTTATCCGCCCCAAAGTCGTCAATCCGGGATTCTACCATTGCGCCAACCTCTGTGAAGCTCTGCGGATCAAAGAGGATCTCCAGGCGCTCCCGCGCCGTCAGCTTGTTTTTCCGGTGCTGCGCGTCAATACGCTCCTGGCCGCCGCCAGCCAGAGCCCGTGCGCGGCAGCCCTCCAGCTTCTCAATATACGCCTTATCCCACATAGGGCCTTCTCATTTCCAGAGACACGTCCAGCTCCCCTCACGCATCCATGAAATTCAGGATATCCTGGACCGTTTTTAAGGCCCGGACAGCATCCCCGGTGAGCACCTTGCCAAACTCGTCGTCCATCATAACCATCACAGAAAGCTTCGCCATGGAGTCCCATTCCTCCAGGTCCTCCAGCACGGTCGCGGGCGTCAGCGTCCCCTCGTCCAAATCCATGATTTCCTCAATCATCGCCAGCTTCTTTGTTGTTTCCATGTTACTCTTCCTTTCTATTACAATAAAATTTCATCTGCCGCAGTATCCCCGCAGCCTTCTAAAGTAGAATATGGGAGCGTTCCACCCCGTCAAAATGGCCTGGTAATATAAGCATTTCCGGGGGGAGCGTCCGCAAAAAGGGCAGTGTGACCGCTTCATATGCCTGTTTGCTGCCGCCCGGCAGGTGGGTCACGCAGGGAAATCCCGGAATCAGGTTGTCCCCGGTAAATATCAGGGCATGATCCATCATCATACACAGCCCGCCCCTTGCGTGTCCCGGCAGCTCGTAAAGCTCCAGCTGATGTTTCTCCCATGCAATCTGGTGATAGCCGGTAAAGACCGTATCCGCAAAGCAGGAGAATGGCTCGATCAAGACTCCCTGCCGGCCTGCGGCAGGCCGCGCCATTTGGGACAGGAGGGCTGCGGCATACTGCGAGAGATTTCGCCGCGGGTCCTCAATGGCTGCGGCACAGGCCCGCGTACAAATCACCTCACAGCTGCATTGCCCGCGCAGCGCATGGAGCCCAGAGATGTGGTCAAAATGTTCGTGCGTCAAAACCACCGTCACTTTCTCTGGAGCCCAGCTCCGGACAGCTTCTACCATTTCCGGCAGGTCGTTCGGATCAACACAAAGGACGCCCGCCCCATGCCGAAACAGATATGTGCGGGCATCCAGCGTATCCGGGAGCCAGGAAAAGACATGCGCTTCGATATCAGAGGCTGGAATAGTAAGCTTCACAGAAATCCATCTCCCCGAGCTCCATCACCATTGCGCCCCAGGTCAGCCCGGCGCCGAAGGCCGATACACAGCAGCGGGATTTCCTCGTCCGCATCGCGTCCGCCAGATTATAGGTAATGTTAATCGGGATACACGCGCCGCTGGAATTCCCAAACTCCTCCACAGTATTCATTGGCATCTTCTCATAGGGCACACCCAGTTTTTCCGCCAGCTTGCGCAGCATAAACTTATTGGGTTGATGGAACAAATACCAGTCCATGTCCTCCTTGCTGTATCCGGCAAAGTCCAGCACCTCGTCAATCAACGGCGGGACCTCCGCCTGCACAAACGAAAACACATCCGCCCCGTTCATCGTCAAATTGTCCAGCGCCCGCAGATTCCCGTCCCCATCCATGTCCCTGAGGATTGCCGTCTCCTGCGTAGAGGGCATCCGGGAGCCGCCAGCCGGGATTTTCAGCGCATCCCGCAGGCCGCCGTTGTTGTACAGGATGGTGTGAACCTTTCCTGCATCCATACAGTTTTCCACAATGGCAATCCCCGCGCCGTCCCCAATCAATGGATAGCTGTTCCGGTCCTTTTGGGAGACCTTTTTGCTGAGCACATCCGCAGCAAAGACCACAACCTTTTTGCCCTCCATGTGCTCCAGCAGCATAAATGCCTCCAGCAGCCCCCAAAAGAAGGCCACGCAGCCCTGGCTGACATCAATACATGCGACGTCCTTGCCCAACTGAAATTCCCCATGGATGACGGAGCTAACCGGAGGAATGAAATGGTCCGGCAGGGAGGTTGCTACCACGATCCCTCCGATCTCCTCCCGTTTGAGCCACCCGCGCCCCAGTATGTACTCCAATCCCGCACAGCACAGGTCGGAGGTCGCGGTATCCTCCTTTACGATGCGGTGCTGTTTGTATCCCATGACCTTTTGAAGGCGCAGCGTCTGCTTGGCCGGGAATGTATAGTTGTCAACCTCGTCCTCAAACCGCACGGCAGTTTGTGGTATGACGCTCAGCAATCCCGATATCCTTTTCCCATAGAAAACGGTTTTCAAAGGGCACCACCATTCTTTTTCACTACCCCAGCTATCGCTTCTACTGAGCAGAAGTTTTCCGGAAGGATGTCCAATGCATCAATCAGGATCTGGTAGCTCTCCTCCAGCTCACTGATCAAAGCAACAATGTCGAATGAGTCCAGCAATCCATCCTCAATGAAGTTTTCCGAGGTATGGAAATCAAATTCCGGACGCAGTGAGGCTAAAATCCCGTATAATTTTTCCAAAATAAATCACTCCAATCCATATTACTATGAAATCGTATCTTCTCCCGGCTCCAGCTGTAAGCAGAGCCTTTTCCCGCCCTCACGAATCGTTAATTGGCCGGGGCGGAGCTCCTCCCGCGGGCCTGTTTCCCGCTCCTGTCCTTCTGCCGCCAGCTCATACCGCACGATCTTGTATCCCTGCTCCGCCAGGGCAACCATGGGATGGCCTAACGTCATGATGGCCCCATAATCCATAGCGCGCAAAAACCGGGACATTTTATCCAGGCTCCACTGCATATCGAGCCACCCATTGTTGGGGAGCTCCTGCGAATAGTGGAGGGTATTTTCCTTGCTGCGGGCCTGTTCACTTCCCCGCAGCTCCCCCTCCAGAAGCAGCCCAATAAAGCTGTCAAATGCCTCAGCGGCCATCTGATTCTGCCTTTTCAACAGCGAAATTGCGGTCATGTCCGGCTCAATACACACAGCCCTCTGATCAATCACCCGCCCTGTGTCCACGCCCGCATCCACGAAATGCCATGTGATGCCGGTTTCCTCGTCCCCATCAAATATTGCCCAGGACTCCGCATTCCTCCCCCGGTGCCTTGGGAGCAGCGCGTTATGGTAGTTAATCGTCGTAATATGCTCCTGCTGCAGAAACCACGGCTGAAACAGATAGGTGTTCACTGCGCTGACAACAAGGGTTGGTTCGGATATCCCCCTCAAACGTTCTTCTATCTGGGTTTTTGATAAACAGGCATAGCTAATCTGATGGTTCATGCATAGCTTTTCCAGTACGGAGACCTCAGTCAGCTTGATTTCCAGCACACAGATATCCGCTTGATCAAAGAACCCTCCCAAACGCCGTGCGCATTGAAACGGCAGCCTTCCCGTGCCCATAACCAGTGCTTTTTTAAATTTCATCGTCCATTCTCCTGATGTATCACACCAAGATCAGCACGGAAGGCCATGCCCATTTACCGGCCGGCGCAGTCACGCCCCCTTCAGGATGGTCAGTCTCCTGCCGGCCGGCGCAAAGCCATACTTCGTGTACAACGCAGCAGCTGCCCGGTTCCGTTCCTCAACCCAAAGGGAAAAAGCGCGCTGCCTGCCAAACTGGCGTAATTCGTTATGAAGCAGCGTCCCAGCCAGGCCCTTCCCCCGCTCATCGGGGACCGTGGCCAACTGGTAGATGTATGTT
>JAAWKB010000136.1 GCA_022797115.1 Oscillospiraceae bacterium | reverse complement strand
CGGCTGCATCCGGCGGCAAATTTCTTGTCCTTGAACTTCTTTTTGAGGCTGCTGACCTCCATGTCCATCACACTGCGGCTGGGGCGCATTCTGGCGGCTGCGCCGATCAGCCCCGTCAGCTCGTCGATTGCGAAGAGGACCTTCTCCATCTCATGGACGGGCTCCACGTCGGAGCAGAGGCCGTAAGCGTGACAGGCCACGGCGTGGACCAGTTCCTCGCCGGCCCCCGCCTCCCGCAGAAGGGCGGGAGCCTTCTGGCAGTGCTCCTCCGGCCACTGTTCAAAATCTATGTCGTGCAGGAGGCCCGCCATCGCCCAGAAGTCCGCCTGCTCCCCGTAGCCCAGCTCCTGGGCGTACCAGGCCATAGCGCCCTCCACCGTCAGGGCGTGGAGAAGATGGAAGGGTTCCTTGTTGTACTGGCGGAGCAGGGCCAGCGCCTCGTCTCTGGTGTTCAGCATTGCCATATGTTCTCCTTCTGTGCAGTTTCTCTCCATTTCTTTTGGGAAAAAGAAACGGAGCAAAAGAAAACCGATTTGTCCGCAGCCTCAGCAGACAAGCTTTCCCAGCAGGACCATGATATCGTCGGCGTGCTGGTAGGACTGTTTCCCCAGCTGGGTGAAGAGCCTTTGCAGGCAGGGGTCCATGGTCTCGTCGGCTGCACGCTGGTAGTTCAGGCCGCTGCACGCCTCCTGGTGGTACAAGGAGCGCATGGCCTCCGCCAAGCTGCCGAACTGCATGTGCTCCACCGCGACGGCGGAGCGGTAGCGGTTCCCGGTGGTGAGGTAGTAGGCCGCGCACAGCTCCTGGGCTGCCGCCAGCTTCTCCGCGGCAATCCGCCGCAGCAGCCGGACCATGCTCTGCTGGCGCACGCCGCTGGCCAGGGCCATGGCATACCGCCGCCCGGCAAGCTCATCCTCCAGAAAGCCCTCCAGCACCATCAGGCTCTCCCGGGCATTGCTGCCCATGCAGCAGGGATTCCGGTCTGCACCGGGAAGGTTTGCCGCGCCGGCCGCTGCGCCCATCCCCTGGGATGGCGGCGTGACCGGCTGGGGCGCAGCTGGCTGCGCCACGGGCGGCATCGCTGGTGGGACAGGGGCTCCGGCCGCGCCGGATGGTTGGCCCGCTCCGGCGGGATTCTCCGCATAGGGGTCCAGGCCGGGGGAGACCCGTTTCCAGACCTGGTCGTAAACACGGTAGTCATAGGCGGCAGAGGGTGCCTGCTGTCCGCCGAAAACGAGATTTTCCATAGCAACAGCCTCCTTTATAGGCCATTGTATGTGAATTACCCGCAAATGGTTATTCTTCTGCGCCCCCGATCACACCATTTTTCAGCGCCAGCAGGTGCTCCGCCGCCATTCGATAGCCCGCAAAGCCGTGCCCGGCGTAGGTTTTACAGCAGGCCATCCCGGCGTAGGACACCTGCCGGAAGGGCTCCCTGGCCGATACGTCGGACAGATGGACTTCCACTGCGGGCAGGGACACCGCCTTCAGCGCGTCCAGAATCGCCACGCTGGTATGGGTGTAGGCCGCCGGGTTGATGACAATGCCGTCCACCCGCCCATAGGCGGCCTGGATGGCGTCCACCAGCTCCCCCTCGTGGTTGGATTGGAACAATTCGCAGGTGATCCCCAGCTCCCGGCAAAAGCCGCGGATGAACTGCTCCAGACCGGTATAGGTCTGCGTGCCGTAGATATCCGGTTCCCGGATTCCCAGCATATTCAGGTTGGGGCCATTGAGAAACAGCAGTTTCACAGTGTATTCAGCTCCTTTTCAATCTGCTCTGCCGCCGCCTCCAGCGTCCCGTTGTTGTCCACACAGAGGCTGGCAAAGGCGGCGTACAGCGGTGCGCGCTGCCGCCACAGCTCAGGCAGGCCGGTCTGCCGGGACACCGGACGGCCCTCCGTGGGCAGCAGGGCAAGGTCGCGGGTGAGGTGGATGATCACGCCGTTCTGGCGCAGGGGGGGCAGGTTCTCCGGTCTGGTCACTACGCCGCCGCCGGTGCTGATGACACAGCCGGTACGGCTCCCGGCCTCCCGGACCGCCCGGCTCTCCAGGGCGCGGAAAGCGGCCTCACCCTCCTGGGCGAAGATGGCGGGGATTGGTTTCCCGGCCATGTCCGCCACCGCCTTGTCCAGATCCACAAACTGTTTTCCCAGCCTGCGGGCCAGCAGCCGCCCTACGGCACTCTTGCCGCAGCCGGGCATCCCGATGAGGACAATGTTCTGTACCTGGGCGGTGAGGGAGCGGAGGACCTCCTCCGCCCGGCTGTCCGGGATCTCCTGCCCGGTGAACAGCTCCGCCGCCCGCTGGGCCTGCACCACCAGCATGGGCAGTCCGCCGGAGCAGGGGATGCCCCGCTCCTGGGCTTGCTGGATCAGGGCGGTGCGCAGGGGATTGAAGATCATGTCCAACACCCCGGACAGCCGGGGGAAGGCGTCCAGGGACACCGGGGTTTCCCCGCAGTTGGGGTACATCCCCACCGGGGTGGTGTTGAGGAGCACCTGGGCGTCCGCGTGGCGGGAGAGGTTCTGGTAGTTGTCCGCCCCCCGGCGGGAGACCACCACGATCTCCGCCGCGCCCAGTTCCCTGGCGGCGGCCTGGGCGGTGCGGCTGGTGCCGCCGCTGCCCAGGATCACCACTTTTTTCCCGGCCATGTCCACCCCCGCCCGGCGGGCCATGGCGATCAGGCCGGTGATATCCGTATTGTAGCCAACCAGCCGCCCGCCCCGGTTGACCACTGTGTTCACCGCGCCGATGGCGGCGGCCTGGGGGGCGACCTCGTCGCACAGGGGGATCACCGTCTGCTTATAGGGAATCGTGACGTTCAGCCCCCGGAATTCCCGGCGGCGCAAAAACGCCGCCACCGCCTCCGGCGGCGTGGGCAGCAGCCGGTAGTCATAGCCCGCCAGGGCTTGGTGGATCTGAGGGGAGAAGCTGTGGCCCAGCTTCTCTCCCAAAAGGCCGTATTCCATCATACCGCCCTCCTTGTCTGTCTGATCGGGACCGTCATTCTCCGGCCTGCGGCCTCCGAACAACCGGTCCCGGCGGCCTTCCGGCCACCTGCCTAAAACACCTCGCTGTAGGCCCCCAGGAAGGTAAAGAAGTCCTCCTTCTCCAGCTGGCTGAGGACGGCCTGGGTGTCCTCGCTGTGGATGGACGCCTCCACATCGAAGTAGAAGCGGAACTCGAAATCCTTGCCCGGGATGGGGCGGCTCTCCAGCTTGCAGATGTTCAGCCCCCGGGTGGCGAACTTGGCGATCAGGCTGTACAGGGAGCCGGGCCGGTGGCTGGCAGAGGCCACGAAGGTGATGCGGCTGGCCCCGTCGTAGATCTCCAGCGCCTTGGAGATGCAGATAAAGCGGGTGTAGTTGTGGTCGGTGTTGGCGACCTTCCGGGAGAGGATCTCCAGGCCGTAGAGCTCCGCGCAGCCGGCGGAGGCGATGGCGGCCAGGTCCGTGCGCCCACTCTCGGCCACATATTTCGCCGCCGCGGCGTTGTTGCTGAATATCGTCACTTTGACACCGCTGTTTTTCTGGAACTCGCCGCACTGGTTGAGGGACTGCTCGTGGGCTACGACCTCCTTCACATCCCCCAGCTTCACGCCGGGCCGGGCCAGCAGGCAGTGTTCAATCTTCAGCTTCAGGCTGCGCACGATCTTGCAGTTGTACTTTTCCATCAGGTCATAGACCTCGGTGACAGACCCGGCGGAGCTGTTCTCAATGGGCAGGATGCCGTAGCGGCACATGCCGGTCTCCACCGCCCGGAACACGCCGTCAAAGCGGCTGCAATACAGGATCTGGGGCAGGGCGAACATCTTGCAGCAGGCCAGCTGGGAGTAGGCCCCCTCGATGCCCTGGCAGGCCACCACAGCCCGGCTGGGGAACTGCCCGCCGCTCTCCGCCGCCAGGATATCCTGGCACAGCTTCGATTCCCCGGTGGACAGGCGGTTCTCCTGGTAGTCCCGGCTCAGCTCCAGCAGGGTGGAATAGAGAATTTTTGTGTACTCCTGGAGCTCCTCACCGCACAGCCCAGTCACCCGGTAGAGGATATCCCGCTCCCGGCCCGCGTTCAAAACAGGGGTGTTGTGCTCCTTTTTGTAGTCCGCCACCTGCTTGACGGTCTCCATGCGCTGCTTGAACAGCGCCGCCAGCTGGTCGTCAATCCGGTCAAGCTGCTCCCGGTAGTCTTTCAGTTCCATCTGTTCAGTCCTCCATCAGCATATCTAGTAGTGTCAGTGCAGCCACAGCCTCCGCCACCGGCACGGCCCGGGGTACAATACAGGGGTCGTGCCGGCCATGGATGGTGAGGCTGGCCGGTTCTTTTGTTTCCAGGTCCACCGTGTCCTGGGGCATGGCAATGGATGCGGTGGGCTTGACGGCGATGTTTACCACCAGGGGCATCCCCGTGGTGATGCCCCCCAGCACTCCACCGGCGTGGTTGGTCCGGGTGGACACCCGCCCCCCGTCCATGACAAAGGGGTCGTTGTGGGCGCTGCCCCGCATGGCGGCTGCGGCGAAGCCGTCGCCAAAGGACACCCCCCGCACAGCGGGGATGCCGAAGAGGGCGGCGGCCAGCCGGTTCTCCACGCCGCCGAACATGGGCTCACCGATCCCCGCCGGGAGCCCCAGGGCAAAGCAGCGGAT
>JAAWKB010000111.1 GCA_022797115.1 Oscillospiraceae bacterium | reverse complement strand
GGACCCGGAGCCCCTGGCCCTGACAGCCGGCGAGGTGGGCGGTATCCTACGCAGCAGCGGCGTGCCGGAGGACCGGGTGGCCTCCTTCCAGGAGCAGTGCGGCGAACGCTTCGGGGAGAGCGCGGCCCTCAACCCCGCCAACCTGATCGACAGCAAACGCTATGAGATCAAAACCTCCGAGGCCACCGTCTCCGTGGACCCCGCATACAGCTATCTGGTGGAGACCCGGGTGATCGACGGCAGGAAGTACATCCTTATCCCTGTCGGGGAGGGCGTGGAGGTCAACGGCCTCTCCGTCGGCGTCGCCCCGCCGGCAGACAGTGAAGAACAGGCGTAGGGGCAGCCCCCTGCGGCAATACGGCCGGGAAAAGGTGCGCACCTTCTCCCGGCCGTCACGCTGTTAAGCGGCCATGTTTCCCCCATTTTTTTGCAACCCTGTTGTTATTTCCTGCCAGCCATGCTATAATAATATATTAACGCTGGAAAATATCGCAAACGCGATGAGATCATAAAAGGAGCAAACAACCATGAACGAGAAAAAAACGATGCTTTCCGGTATCCAGCCAAGCGGGGAACTGCACCTGGGCACCTACCTGGGTCCCCTGCGCCACTGGCCGAATATGATCGAGGAGTACGACTGCTACTTCTTCATGGCGGATCTGCACACCATCACCGTGCGCCAGGACCCCGCCGCCCTGCGCCGCCGGGTGCTCACCCAGGTGGCCCAGTATATCGCCTGCGGCCTGGACCCGGAGAAATGCACCATCTTCATCCAGTCCCATGTCCCCGCCCACGCCCAGCTGGGCTGGGTACTGGACTGCTACGCCATGTTCGGTGAGCTGAGCCGCATGACCCAGTTCAAGGACAAGGCGTCCAAGCATAAGGACAATATCAACGCCGGCCTCTTTACCTATCCCGCCCTGATGGCTGCGGATATCCTGCTCTACCAGCCGGACCTTGTCCCTGTGGGGGATGACCAGAAGCAGCACGTAGAGATCTGCCGGGACATTGCCGAACGCTTCAACGGCATTTACGGCGAGGTCTTCCGGATTCCGGAGCCCTACATCGCCAAGGTAGGGGCGCGGATCATGAGCCTGAACGACCCCAGCTCCAAGATGAGCAAGTCCTCCCCCGATGGCTGCCTCTTCCTGATGGAGAAGCCGGAGGACATCATGCGCAAATTCAAGCGGGCCGTCACTGACAGCGATACCGAGCGGTGCGTGCGCTACGCGCCCCAGGAGAAGCCCGGCGTCTCCAACCTGATCCAGATCTACGCCGCCGCTACCGGGAAGAGCTATGATGAGATCGAGCGGGAGTTCGACGGCCAGGGCTACGGCAAGTTCAAGCCCGCCGTAGGCGAGGCTGTGGTGGAAACCCTGCGGCCCATCCAGGCGGAAACGGAGCGGCTTCTGGCAGACAAGGCTTATCTGGAGAGCGTCTACCGCGCCGGGGCAGAGAAGGCGTCCTATACGGCGGAAAAAACGCTGCGCAAGGTCTATAAGAAGCTCGGCTTCGTCGCAAAGTAAACGGGGGGCAGAGCAGACATGTTTGATCGGACAAGCATCCTCCCCGTCATCTTCTCCCTGGCCACGTCGATGCTGCTCAGCTTCGCCCTCACCCCGCTGGTCAAGCGTCTGGCCTACAAGATCGGCGCGGTGGACATCCCCAAGGACAAGCGGCGGATGCATGACCACCCCATCCCCCGGCTGGGCGGGCTGGCCATCTTCATCGGCTTCGTCATCACGGTTTTGATCTTTTCCCAGGCGGACCGGCAGCTGCGGGGCATCCTGCTGGGCGCCTGCCTCATCGTGGCGGTGGGCGTGGTGGACGACTCCCACCCCCTGGGGGCGGGGATCAAATTCATCCTCCAGATTGTGGCGGCCCTGATCGCCGTCTGGCATGGCGTGGTGATCCAGGCCATCGCCAGCCCCTTCCCCTTTGGGGAGCCCTACTGGGATTTCGGCATCATGGCGGTTCCCATCACGGTCATCTGGATTGTGGCAGTCACCAACTCCGTCAACCTCATTGACGGCCTGGATGGCCTGGCGGACGGCGTGTCCACCATCGCGGCCCTGACCATGCTGATTATCGCGCTGCTGCTGCGGGACTTGAAGATGGCTGTGATCTGCGCGGCCCTGGTAGGCGCGTGCGTCGGCTTCATCCCATACAACCGCAACCCCGCCAAGATCTTTATGGGGGACACGGGGGCAACCTTCCTGGGCTATATGCTGGCCACGGTGTCGGTCACGGGCCTGTTTAAGCTGTACGCCGTGATCTCCTTCATTGTCCCCTTCATCATCCTGGGCTTCCCCATCTTTGACACCGCCTCCGCCTTTACCCGCCGCATCCTGAAGGGGCAGAACCCCATGAAGGCGGACCGCAGCCACACCCATCACAAGCTCATCGACATGGGTATGAACCAGAAGCAGGCGGTAGCGACGCTGTACCTAATCGCCACCGTCCTGGGGCTGTGCGCGGTGATGATTGTCACCAGGGGATACATCAAGGTAATCCTGTCCATTGCCGCGCTGGGCGGCGTGGCTTTCACGGTGGCCCGCATTGCCCGCTACCCCCACGGCCACCCGAAGGAGGACAGCCACCCGAAGGGACAGGAAGGAGAGGAACACTGATATGGAGACACTGCGTATTATGAGTGTGTTCGGCACCAGGCCGGAGGCCATCAAGATGGCCCCGCTGGTGAAGGAACTGGCGGCCCGGGAGGGCGTAGCGTCCATCTGCTGCGTCACGGCCCAGCACCGGGAGATGCTCGACAGCGTCCTGGCGGTTTTTGACGTGAAGCCGGACTGGGACCTGGACATTATGACCCCCCGGCAGACCCTGAGCACCATCACCAGCAAATGCCTGATGGGCATGGACGAGGCTGTCGACGCCCTCAAGCCCCATATGATCCTGGTCCACGGGGACACCTCCACCACCTTTGCCGGGGCGCTGTCCGCTTTCTACCACCAGATCCCTGTGGGGCATGTAGAGGCCGGGCTGCGGACCTATGATAAGTACTCCCCCTACCCGGAGGAGATGAACCGGAAGCTTGTCACTGCCATTGCGGACCTCTACTTCTGCCCCACCCGGAGCAACCGGGAGAACCTGCGCCGGGAGGGCGTGACGGAGGGCGTGTTTGTCACAGGCAACACGGTGATTGACGCGCTGAAGACCACAGTGCGGGAGGGGTACACCTTCTCCACACCCGAGCTCAACCGCCTGCCCTATGGCAGCAAAAAGGTCCTGCTGGTCACATGCCACCGCCGGGAGAACTACGGGCAGCCCATGGAGGACATCATGTCCGCCCTGGCGGAGATCGCCCGGAGCCACGACGGCGTGGAGCTGGTCTACCCGGTCCACCTGAGCCCGGTGGTGCAGGAGTGCGCCAAGCGGCATCTGGGCGGGATTGGGAACGTACACCTTATCCCCCCTCTGGCCGCCGACGAGATGCACAACCTGATGGCCCGCTGCTATCTGGTGCTGACCGACTCCGGCGGTTTGCAGGAGGAGGCCCCCGCCCTGGGCAAGCCTGTGCTGGTGCTGCGCCGGGAGACGGAGCGGCCCGAGGCCGTCACCGCCGGCACGGCGAAGCTGGCCGGTGTGGACCGGGAGGCCATTGTCCGCATGGCCGGCGAGCTGATTACAGATCCTGCCGCCTACAGGGCGATGGCCCACGCGGTGAACCCCTACGGGGACGGCCTGGCCTGCCGCAGGATTGCGGACGCCATCCTGTGGCACTTTGGCCGCGGCGAATGCCCGGAGGATTTTTCCGCCTGACCGGCAGGCAGCAGAAGGGAGGGGCGTTGGCTTGGACCGACGGCAGACAGCCTATTTTACCATAGGGTTCGGCATCCTGCTGCTGGTGGTGGTGCTGCTGCTGGCCTGGGGCGGCCGCCGGGAATCGGTCGGCATCGTCCTGCCTGCGGCCCAGGCCGACACCGGCGGTATGGAGGGGAATGGCGGTGAGAGCCGCCTGAACCTGGTGGAAATCACGCCGGAGACAGTCAAGCCGGCAATCAACACCCTCTCCCGCCCGATCTCCTACAGCCGCGTCCAGGTGGTGGAGACCTTCTGGAGCGGCGGCAGCGGCCAATCCGTGTCGCGGGCTTGGGTCAGCGGCGGGCGGACGAGGCTGGATACCCAGCTCCCGGACGGCAGCGTGCGCCACACCCTGCTCTCCGGCGGGGCCGCCGGGGTGTGGTACGACGATGAGACGGAGTGGACGCTCCTGCACACCCCCCAGCTGACGGCGGATCTGGCGGGCCGTATGCTGACCTATGAGACTGTACGGGACCTGCCGGTGGATGAGATCGTCCAGGCCGGCTATCAGGACCGTGACGGGGTCTACTGCATCTATGTGGAGACACAGCCGGACCAGCAGGGCTATGCGGACCGTTACTGGGTCAGCGTGGACACCGGCCTGCTCCATGCGGCAGAACGCCTGTGGGAGGGGGAGCTGGTCTACCGCTTCACCGCGGAAACGCCGGACGCCGCTGCGCCGGCAGACGAGATGTTCCTGCTGCCTGACGGCAGCTCCTTGAGCCCGGCACTTAAACCCTGATACTATGCTCATAGAATGTGAAGCAATATGACTACAAAATTTTCCGGCATATATAAAACAGAGACGCCCGGCCAGAAGGCCGAG
>JAAWKB010000110.1 GCA_022797115.1 Oscillospiraceae bacterium | reverse complement strand
TATTGAAATCAACACCACTGACACCGCCGAGGCGGGCTGACCCCCGCCAAAGCATAAAATCCTTTTGACAGTGTGTTTTCCTAATAAAACGCAATCTTACTCTCTATTTTAGCACTCTTGATCCATCTTTCCTAGCTTTTTTCTCGAAAGTAATAGATTATCCATACTTCTCCGATTATCAGTTTTTCGACACACCTAATGGCGCATATAATACTTTTATGACAGACTTTAATGGGTTTCGTGCTCTTTTAGGAAGAAATGATATTACAGAAGTTCTGCTTGCTGCGTACAATTCTGCTGAAATTTTAGGCACAGCGGAGGATATCTCCATGTGTGAAGAATTTTTAAGAGCAGAGGAAGAGAGCTTGGCGTCCGAGAAAAAGGATTCAAGAGATTTTAGAGACTTTGATGCTTTTGCAAAAGCCTTTACCTATGCGACTTCTATAGAGTTTTTAATTGTATGCGATCAAATTCACAACGGAGAATACTCTTTAGACCAAGCAATCAAGCTACAAGAGATTTTAGCGGAGAAAAATGAGCAACGGGAACAATCGGCTTTATATTCTGCCAATTCAAATTTATATCAAAATTATGTAATGAGATCTGAGAGGGATATTGCACCATTCTCCGGTGAATATGGAATGCCATCCTCCGTCAGCTGTATTATTAGATGAACCGACTGTAAAATATAACTGCCATTCGTATGATGATGTTATTTTTGAGAAGAAAGTAGAGATAGTGTGGCAACACGATGGCAAGAAAAAACCAGATCGCCCAAACCCGCATAAATACAGGGTTTTTGACCTGTCACTTTGCCGTGTGATACTGGTTTGATACTATTCCTTCCAACCCGGTCACACAAGAGAATGATTGAAGAGGGCAAGCGAACCACCCTACTGAATGACAAATTCGGCAGGGCGGTTTTGCTTGCCCTATTTTTCTTTTCTCCAAGGAACATAGTTGTCAAACTGTTTGCTGTCATCACAAGTAAGTGGTCAGTTGAGTTTCCATTCAAAGTATTCCTCCCTGGTAATTTCCCCGGCGTGTAGCTCCTGCTGACGCAAGAACCATTCCCGCATGAAATCATCAACGAGGCCATAGTTGAAGTAGATACCCACAGGAGGTTGAGCGGGCTAGTCATCCATGTCGTTGTATCGGACGGCGGTATCGTCGGAGGCCCCGTCTTGCCGGGGGTGCGGACAAGCTGAAACAGGCGGATGGAGCCGGGGCTAGAAGAACGTCCGCAAGAAGTCCTCGGCACGGCCAGATTGAACCGTATAGAAGTTCTGACGGTCTACCCGTAGGACCTGGGCAATACGGTTGTCCGCTCCCTTTTCCTCAAAGCCGATAGCCAGCCCCAATTCCTTTTGCGTCATGCCCCGAGATGTGCGGATTTTTCTCCTATTGTCATATGTTCTACCACCTTTGAAAATAATACAGCGCAAATAAGCGAAATATGCAAGAAGAGAATTAACAAAATTGCGAAGTAAACTCTTGGTATTAACAACCACGCGAATGTATAACAAGGATGTAGACATTAATAATTTTGCGAATACAGAATAAGGCGGTGTTGCATTTGAGCAAAGAGCTGTTTGTACAAGCCGAGGAAGTGGCCAGGGCGCTGGGTATCTCCAAGCTGGTACGGGAGATGAACGAGGAGCTGAAGCAGAAAGGTTTCCTTACCATCCCCGGACGTGTGAGCAGGTGCTACTTCTTGAGACACACTGCGGCCACAGTTGCCATTGCCAGCGGCGCAGACATTAAGAGTGTCCAAAACCGGCTGGGCCACGCCGCTGCCAGCTTCACTTTGGACGTCTACGCCCACACCTCAGAACAGATGATGAAAGACAGGGCGGCGCGGATGCAGAGTTACTATGACGGGCCTTCTGCTAAGGGTAATTGAAGGGTATAGTCAAAACACAAAAGGGAAGCTGGGAACAAATTTTTCCTAAATGCGTGAAATAAAAAAAGGAATCTCTATATCCTTCACGGATATGAAGATTCCTTTTGGCGCGGAAGGAGGGATTTGAACCCTCGCACGTTGTTTGGACGTCTACTCCCTTAGCAGGGGAGCCCCTTCGGCCACTTGGGTACTTCCGCATAAATATATAAACCAATCAAGAAAATGGCGGAGAGAGTGGGATTCGAACCCACGGATGCTCATGCATCGCCGGTTTTCAAGACCGGTTCCTTAAACCGCTCGGACATCTCTCCCATTGGCTTAAGCATTTTTTATTATACTATATATCAGAAAGGTTGTCAATAGTAATATGGACAAATTTTTTCGATTTCCCTGCGCCACATCGTTCAAACGGGACAGAATAGTTTTCAGCGCCTTTGCCAGTTGGACAGTTTCATCCTTGGACTTTACGTGGAGAGATGGCGTGTGCAAGTCTCCGTCGGCCATCTTCTCGAGTTGGGCAACACAGGATTGAATTGGGTCGGAAATAGAGAGCTTTCTTCTCATATCTGGTGGCAAAGTGGCGGTTGTTTTTGAGTTCGAGGAACGGATTTTCCACCAGATGGCGTTCTTTGTAAGTATGCCGGTCAGTCTTTCAAGGATGTTTGGCAATGATACGGCTTGGAATGACCGCAATTCCGCCCCGTTCCTCCAACCAACATACAAACTTATCACTGTCATATCCGTTATCTGCCAGTATGAGTTTACCATTTAAAAGCACTTTACACACAATATCAAAGTGTTAAAATAGACTCTAGGCATCCACTTTTCTGTGGCTATAGATATCTATACTGTCCAGTCTAAAAAGTCTCTGCCTGACCATGATACCCCCGTTCTTAACCACGACAGCGCTGTTGACCTTATTACTGATGCTCACACCATTTTCTTCCCGTTTCTTTGGAGTGATTTCAACATAGAGGCTACCCATGAATATGCGTTCTTCTCCATCTGCCAGATGTTTTATAAGGAAAGCCAATGATAAAAACGAAAACTGGCATATGAAAGAAATATATGAAGTTATAGAGAAACTGTACACCACATCCTTTTTTCTCAAAAATTTTGATAGTGTCCTGCCATAACCTACAGGGGAGAGCAGCCGCCTCGAATGAGATCTGCCGCCGGACAGGTCTAACCTGTCCGGCGCGCGCATAGTCTTTGCTGGTGATGATCATGAAAAAGCTGTTTCCTCTGCTGGCAGCCCTCTCTGTCGGCGTGCTGCTCCTGCTCCGGCCTGAGGCGTCTGCCCAGGCTGTCCGGGAGGGGCTGGGCCTATGTGCCCGGACGGTAATCCCCTCCCTGTTCCCCTTTTTCGCGGTGGTGTCCCTCCTGCTCCAGCTGGGGCTGGCGGAGCGGCTGCAAGGCGTCTGCGCACCCTTTATGGGCCCCATGTTCCACCTGCGGGGCATCTGCGCCCTGCCGCTGCTGACCGGCCTGCTGGGCGGCTACCCGTCAGGGGCCAAGACCGCTGCCGACCTCTACACCCAGGGCCAGATCACCCGCCGGGAGGCGGAGCTTCTGCTGGGCTTCTGTGACAACTGCGGCCCTGCGTTCCTCCTGGGCTACGTGGGGGCGGGCATCCTGGGGGACACCCGCGCCGGTACCTACCTGTATCTCATCCACACCGCCGCCGCACTGCTGGCAGGGATGCTTCTCTGCCGCTTCAGCCGGGACCGGGGGCCGGCCCTCCTGCGCAGCAGCCTGCCGGTGAAGGCCGTGCCCTTCCCTCAGGCATTGACCTCATCCGTGTCCGGCGCAGCGGCATCTACGATCAACATCTGCGCCTTTGTGGTGCTCTTCCGGGTGCTGGCCGCCCTGCCGCCGGTCCAGCTGCCCGCCTTGGTCCTGGGGGCGCTGGAGATGGTCACAGGCACAGCCGCCCTCTCCCCGGGCCGGGCCGGTTGGATAGCCGCTGCCGCCATCGTAGGATGGGGCGGGCTCTCCGTCCACTGCCAGGCCCTGGCGGTCACTGCCCCGGCGGGGCTCTCCTTCCGCTGGCACTGGGCCGGCAAGGCGGTGCAGGCGGGCCTGTCCGCACTCCTGGCGGCAGGTGCGGCAGCCCTGGTGTGGCATTGAGCCGGGCGGGCGTATCCCCAAAATCGACGGAGTTTCCGGCGGCTTCGCCAAACGATTCGCTAAAATATCCAAGGCGGGCAGCTGTTCACTGGTGGATGACTGCTCGATAAACTGGAAATTGAATAATTGATAGACTATGATATTTTCCGTTTTCCGTTCTTGTCAAACACCTTTTTAAGTGCAATTTCAGTTGGAATAATAGAACCTGCAAACGGCACAATCTGAGCAAAACATACCACGGTTCCAACAGCCGCAACGCTTTTCATCTCCCGTCCCAGCACAAACAGTAATGGGATGATAGATACGGGTAATAGTATCAGTCCGCCCCTGAACCATAGTTTGCCGCAATACTTGTGCGCAAATTGCCAGATATCCTGGTTCTTCATCGACATGGTTGTCCTGTAACCAAATGTGTAATTAATATTTTTGGGGGCTTTGTCCAAGAATAGCTTTCCCCATCCGATCATGGTGAATGGGACGAGTAAATCCATAATCAGCATGAAGATCCAAAAACCGATCAATACCATTTCCTCCCCCAAATCCGATTTGTTGAGCCGATTATAACACAGGGTCCCTGTCATATCAATGTATCTCTGTAGAAATCGCCGGGGTTATATTCCGGCAACACTCATTTGAAAGAGGATCGCAAAAATTCCCTCTTGAAATCCTGCGCGTGATCGTGTATAATAGCCTTAACACCATGAAATATCCTCCGCAGGCATTCGTGTTGAGGTTCCGGTCTCGCGCAATGGAAGCCTGTGAACCATGTCAGGCGGGGAACCGAGCAGCATTAAGCGGGACGA
>JAAWKB010000137.1 GCA_022797115.1 Oscillospiraceae bacterium | reverse complement strand
CAGCATTGATGCTGACTACGCGACCAACGGCAACAAGGCCGAGCCTAAGGACTACAACCTCATCAACTACTACGGCAGCAACAACTACGTTGACGCTGTTGATGACACCGAGTTCTTCATTGTCAGTGGCCGTTCCATCCAGCACATCGTTGGCTACAAGAACATGCCCAAGGTTGATGCGAAGAACATCCGCAGCATCTACGCCGTTGCTGAGAACGTCAATGTCGATAAAGACAGCCGCGACTACTGGGTTGCCAATGTCATCGTCATTGAGGTGAACAAGGAGTTCAACTACGACAGCGTTGTCATGGCTTGGGCCAATCCCAGCCAGTCCAGCCGTCAGGCTGTTGCCCAGGCGAATGGCCAGAAGGCTATGAGCGTTGTTGACAGCGAGAACACCAGCATTGATACTCTGATTCCTGAGTACTACAACTGGAATACTCAGTGGACCAACTACGGCTTCTATGGCGTGTATGACTCTGCCGAGCGCGATGCCAACACCCTGACCGGCAGCATTGACCGTCTGGGCGTGAACGGTGTCGGCTACAACGACAACGGCGTGTACGCTGGTACTGTTCAGCGCGAAAGCGTCATCAGCGGCAGCCGCGCTGGTTACATCGACATCTTTGATGGTGTCAACTACAAGACCAACCTCTATGTTGGTGATGCCCGCATCTATGCTGTTGGCTATTCCAGCTCCACTGCGAACTATCCGACCCTCAAGGAGCTGCGTTCCTACAAGGAGCTGACCAACAACGACAAGATCATCTACGTTGAGAACGCCAAGGGCGATATCTCCTTCATCGTTGATGTTTCCCATGTTGTGGATTCCAAGTGGGTACCCGCTTCCTGGCTGGTGAGTGAGTGGAACAATATCATTGCTGAGCAGCAGGCCACTCCGGATCGCGAGATCCAGGTCAACGTCTACATCGACGGCAAACTGGTTGAGAATCCCATCTTCGTTGATGACGTGTACGGTGTCACCTACGAGCTGGCTCGTCTGAAGAGCTACGAGGCCGAGGATTGGACGATCGGTGACAAGATCGCCATTGACGCAAGCCTGTTCAACATCGTTCCCAGCGTGAACATGGGCGGCAAGAACCTGAACAATATGCTCACCTTTGCTGGTGTGTACTATGATGGTTCTACCACTGCGATGACCACCAGCGAGGTTGGTAACCGCGTCTGCTACGCTGTTGATGTGAACCGGAACAGCACCTACAAGTTTGATGTATACTACAACTTGGTTGGTAACATCAAGGTTGAGGAAGTAGTTGCGGCCCTTGTGAGTGTCGTGGACAAGAACGGTGTGTCCGAGGCGAATAGCAACAGCATCGTTGAGGATGCCTTTGTCACCGCGGCCCCCGCTCCCGCTGGTGCGGTTTCCACTCTGAGCACTGATGCTCTTTACGCTGTCACTGTCAACTTCAACCTGAAGGAAGGCTACTGGAATCCTGATCCCGTTGTCCTCAGCGATGCCTTTGGCAACAAGGCTACCCTCACCGTCAAGGAAGGGAACGTTGCAGGCTATGCTTACAGGGTTGAGTTTGTCGTGAAGGGCCTGCAGGGTCTCACTCTGACCGTCAACGCTCAGAGCAATGAGAACCTGACCTACACTGTCACCCTCGACACTGATGCCAACATCAACATCGTGTCCGGCGGCAAGAGCCAGGTCTACAAGGTTGGCAGCGATACCGCTGTGGTGTTCACTGTTACCACTGTTGACAACACCTACACCATTGCTGCTGACACCCTTCCCGTGGGCGTCACCATGAAGAATGACACCTCCCTGGTGAACGGCAAGTGGGTCACCATTTGGACGATCACTGCGAAGGATCTGGCTGGTGATACGACGATCTCTCTGAAGTCTGTTAAGAAGAGCACTAACGCTTAATTGCTTCGGAGCAGGACATCGTAAACCCGCAGCACGCTTCGTAAGAAGCATCTGCAATTTCTAAAAAGCACCCCCAAGGGTTTCGGCCCTTGGGGGTGTTTTCTACGTCTGGTTTGTGTCAGATCGCCGCCATAGCCCAGCTGTGCAAGGCGATATCTCCGCCAACATTACATATCGTGCGTAGCTGTAGGGACGTTGTGGCAGGGATAGCTGCATTTCTCCGGAATTCCGCCTCCAGCAGGGATTTTCCTGTGGCATCGACAATATTTCTTGTACGGGTTGATGCGAGGACCGCGCCATCCCATATCAAGGAGAGCGTACCGCCCGTCCCGGAGGGGCGGTACTGGACGAGAGTAATCCCGTCTAAACGCGCCTCGCCGCATGGAACGGTCCGGGAGAGGATGCCGGTAGTGTCCGCAGTGAGGCTGACAGCCTTGGTATAGCCACTTTTATTGTCATAATCTACCCTGCCGTTATAGCGGTCATCCTTCGTAGAGACCTCGATCCGGTAGGTGAAGCCCCCGCTGAAGCAGAAGTTCTTTTCTATCACCTCATGTATAACTCTGAGGGGATAAGGCGAGGTCATACTCAGTGTAACGTCTGTTTCAGCCTCATATTCCCCTGAGTTCTCGTTGAAAAAGGCGATATGCCACACCGTTGCATCGCAGCTGATGTCCTTTGCCTGATTAATAAGGCTGAATTTGCTGAAATAACCAGGCCCAGGCGGTGTAAACCGGATAATCAGCGGTGTATTGGCTGCCGCATTTCCTTTGATAACCTCCATGGGGGAGACCTGCTGAATATGGGAGCAGATCTCATCGCTGGAGTAGGCTCTTGCCCCCCGCGCAAGCCATAGGGCGTCCCCCCGCTCCATCAGCCCGCTGGCAGCGGAAGGGGCAGGGGCCCCCTTGAGGGATTGGAAGAAGCATCCATTCTGGGGCGGCTGTTTTTCCCCTGCTGCCAGCAGATGGCAGTGGTTGTAGGCCATCCAGAGCAGCCCGCTTTTCAGCGAAGCCTGGGAGGCCGTGTCGCTTGTCCTAATCTGCTCCTTCGCCTCCCGTTCCACCCGCTGGATCTGCCCGGACAGCTCATTTGCAGCCTGCCGGTTGCCGGTCAGGCCATTTTCCAGATCAACGCACATCCGGTTAAAGTCGTCCATCATGATTCGGTCAGACTTCACCCACTGGGGCAAATGATAGTTTTTCGTATAATCCATCAATTTTTCTCCATTTCATAATTATCCCATAACGAAAAGCCGTTACACCTTGGAGTGTAACGGCAGGAAGTCAACCCTTTTCCGGTAACGTCAAATAGGAGAAAAAATGGATTTTCTGTTTCATAAGCAAAGCCGGGGCGGAACCGATTGGTTCCGCCCCGGCTTTTCCAGCTATCAAGCTTTTTCTACGTGTACCTGCTCCAGCAGCTCCATGGTCTCTTCCTTGGTGCCCAGCCAGTCGTTGAAGGCAGTGGCACAGCCTGCCGCCACGCCCATTTGCAGAGCCCGTCCGAAATCCCCCGGCTGGCCCAAGCCCGTCAGGAAACCCGCTACCAGTGAGTCCCCTGCGCCTACGGTGTTGCGCGCCTTGCCGATGCAGGCGCTGGCAAAATACAGCTCCTGGGACTCTGTGAGCAGGAACGCGCCGTTTTTCCCCATGGATACCAGCACGTTGCGCGCTCCCTCATGCTGGAGCTGGCGGGCCAGCTCGACCCCCTCGCTCACATCCAGATCCTCCACGCCAAAAAGGGCTCCCAGCTCCGTCAGGTTCGGCTTGACCAGGAACGGGCGGCAGCCCAGGCATTGCCACAACGCCTCGCCGCTGCAATCGAGTACTGCCGTACAGCCGGTCGCCACAACCTGCTGGAGGATGGATACATAGAAGGGGATGCTCTGCGCCCAGCCGGAGAGTACCACGGCATCCTCCGGCCCCACTTCCCGCAGCAGCTCCAGGAGCCTCGCCATGTCGCCCTCCCCCAGGTTGGGGCCGTGTCCGTTGATTGCCGTCTCTACCGGACCGTTGAGCTTGACATTGATGCGGCTCTGCCCGCCGCCGCTCAGCTCCAGCAGGTTGTGAGGGCATCCGAGATCGTCCAGCAGATCCCGGATGGTCTGGCCAATCCGGCCCGCCGCAAAGCCCAGCGCCATGGTCTTCTGGCCCAGCCTTTGCAGGGAGATCGACACATTGATACCCTTACCGCCTGGGTAAATGGCCTCCTTCTGGGTCCGGTTCACCTGTCCCAGGACTAAATCGGTTTCCACCGTGTAATCCAGGGACGGGTTGGTCGTAATCGTATAAATCATTGCAGCACACACTCCCTCCAGCATTACATGTAAGGATATCACGAAATCCCCACTATTTCAAGGCATATCAACTAAAAAGAGGAAAAAATGCCTATTCCTGCCCATCCTCATAGGCGATCTCCAGGGCCGGGTTGTCTGCGGCAGCGTCTGCCAGTGTGTCCAGGAGAGCGTCCGCATAGCTCCCCAAGGCCGACGAGAGGGCCGCCTGCCCGCAGATCACCAGCCGGGTGGGTTCCGCCCGTTCGGTAAGGATGTCGTACAGTGCGTCCAAGTTCCTGCCGTAATACCCGGGCAGCTGGAGACAAGTGGTAAAGTAGTCGTGGACGGCCTCCCGGGTAGGCAGGTTCCGTCCATCTATGCGGATGATCTCCATATCCCTTATCCCTCCCCGTACAGCAGGGTAAAGCTCTCGTAGTGGTCTTCTGTGTAATAGATCAGGCCGTCATCCGAGTAAACCAGCCGCTTGGCGCCACGGCTGCTTTGGCCGATGGTGTCAATATCACATTCATAATAGGTCCGCCCCGTGGGCAGCAGCTGCTCCCGGTTGCCAAAGCGGTCCCCGCCGATGGCACAGCCGGGGTTCCAGACTCCTCCCTACGGAAAGATCAAGGAATATTTCAAAGCCAATCCGATGCACGACGAAGGTATGCGCC
>JAAWKB010000109.1 GCA_022797115.1 Oscillospiraceae bacterium | reverse complement strand
GTTTTTAGAAAACACTCACAGCAGCGTCCCTGTGAAGCCTCTGGAAATCCACCTTGCACAAGAAATGACAGCCGAGTTCCAGATGTTGTTTTAGGGGGCAGGCTCTCTAAGAACTCAAGCATTGTTCCGGGAACATTCTCCACATACAGCGGCAACGCAAACAAGATATTGCTATTTTCACAAAAAGCCGCTCTTGCTCCCGCCCAGCTTGTCCTGTCAGAAAGATACCAGACCTCGGCGGTGTGACCACATTTCTGAAAGCCTGTCAAAAATGCGCTGATGATTTTTGCCGTATTGCTCATTTTACGCGGGCGTGTCGCCCCACTGATAATTGTCAGGTGCATAGAGATACCTCCTGTATTTTTTCGACAGGAAATGCGCCAATGCTCACACTGTTGAAGTTCAAAGCAAACCGTTTTAGCCAAAGCTCCAAATACTCCCGATCAGCTTCGCCTGTGTAGATAAGACCAAAGTGGAACACTTTATCGTAGCGCGGGACGTGACGCATTTGTCCATTAATAATATGGGTATACATGGTGCCGAGGGGAATTGACCGGTCGATGAGGTTTTTCGTCCTATGGTCAATGAAGCCCAAGCTGGTGCCGGAAATGAAAATAGCAGCATCGTATTCCAGATAGGCTTTCAGGATTTGTTCGTAGTCATCTTTCAGCGCACATACTCCTGGTGTCTTTAACCAACAGGAATTGCATCCAACACAGGGAGCAATCCTCATTGCAGCGGTGTGAATGACGCGATACTCATCCACTTTTTCTGCCAGAGCGCAGATCACTTGTTGTGCGGCTGGTTCTGCCTCCGGCAAAGTATTGATAATTAACAGGTTCATTCTCTCCCTCCATTTCCTCATGCGTAATCGGGCAAAAAGCACCGACCCTATAAAAGCATAAGGTCGGTGGAAGCCCCCAAGTCAAGAGCAAATTTATATTTAATTCCGCGTCATTTGAGGGGAACCCATACCTCATAGCAATACTGGTCGGTCAACTCCCCTAACATCACAAGACGCGCGAAGATATAGCACATCCCGCGAAAAGAGAAACCATTTTGTTCCGCCCATTCATAACACAGACGAAACATCTTTTCCATGATAGACTGGTCTCTGTTATCAGCCGTAAACAATACATGCAAGCTCTTTCCGCTTTCCAAAACTGTTTTCTGTTCTGGCGATCCTTCTCCATGAAATGGCTTCACAATATACATTCCCGAAGTGATATAGCCGTTTTCATCAAAAGTCACAACGCGCACCATATTTGATAAAATATCCTCTTTCTCTACATTGAGATAAGCCAATACTTTATCCCGGTACTCGTCAAGAGATGCTCCGGTGCCTAGCGTATTCACCACATAGTAGACAGGTAATTCCTCGATTGAAAATGCAGGCTGGTACTGTGCCGTATATTCACAAAATTCCCGCATATGTTCCAGCCGTTTTGTCATTTCAGTCAAATCGCGGATTTTTTCATGGATGGCGCTAATTTTTTCTTGTGTGATTTTGGCGTAGTCCTCTGCTGCCGTACCTTGAAGCGCACTGATTTCGGCAGTAGTGAATCCTCTTTTTTTGAGAAAATCTATCGCCATAATTCGAGTCATATCATATAAATCAAATTCCCGGTACTTGCTGTCACCATTTCTTTTGGGCGTGATCAGCCCCATTTCTTCGTAGTACCGTAATGTTTCCCTGGTTAGGCCGAGACTATTTGCAATATCACTTGTATGGTATATACTATCTAACGCACGCTCGTTTTCTGCATACGGTATCCCGTATATCTCCTCACTCTTGAATCCATTCCCACGGTTTCGTCCATCAACAGGTTTTTCAGCATCAGCGGGGATAAACCATGTTTTCCCTTTTTTGACAGCTCCATCAATTCTGCCTGCTTTACAATAGTAGGCCACCATTCGGCTTGATATGTGCCATTTCAATGCAGTTTCATTCGCCGTTAGATAGTCCATGGAACCACCTCCTGGCTTCATTATATTTCAGATAAACGAAATTTACAAGGCTGAATATGTACCAGCCGCTCTCGCGACTGGCTGCCTTGTTAGTACTGCTCTCTGAACCAGGCTAGTATATCAGGTAAATGTCCGCGAAATGTTACAATGAGGTCAATTTTTTATCTGGTACTTAAAATTGGAAACAGAGGACGAGTATGCCCTCTGTTTCCATCAGCCTCTAGCTATAAACTAATTCGCTGAATATGATTTCCTCCACCTGGGCCTTACAGCAATTCATCAGTCCCACCCATGCCATTTGGTCACGGGCTTTCAGTTCCTCGGTCACGCCAGCAGCTTTCATCATCTGCGGCAGAAGCATGTCCATGCGCCGCTCCGCTGCCCGCTCAATGCTGGTCAGGTGATCGTCTGCTCTGCCGGTGTTCACCAGTACCATCCACAACTTGGGCTTATGTTTCTGGAGGTAGGTACGGCGAAGATCACCATATTTGCCATAAAACTTCTCTGTTGCTGGGCCCTCGTCAAGTATCAGATCGGGAATGTAGTAGTCGCCAACTTTGGTGTAGGTCAATTCTGCCATTTTTGCCATTCCTTTCATCAGCCACTTCATTCTGCCGCGAATGAGCTGACTATATGTTGTATTTGATGCACTTGAAATACATCGCTTACAGCATACATCGTCGCCGGTGACAGTGTCATTGTCAAAGGTAATCCCGTACCGCCGGTAGCACTCCACCAGGGATGAGTCCAGATGATTCTTATCCTCATCCAACAAATCCCGCTTTTGCAGGGAGTACCAGATGATGAGCCTGGAGATCTTGTCGGCCAGCACGGAGTCATCCCGCACCGCCAGATCCCGCAGGCCGGAGTAGGCGTCCAGGGACCTGCGGCGGATAGCCATGATGTTGGGGCAGTCCCTGGAGGACGGGGACATTTTCAGGTACAGCCCGCCCAGCAGCTCACAGAGCGGCCGGAACTCGTGGCCCTTCTTCGGCACGATGAAGATGACCCGCCGCCCCTGCTGCCGCAGCCGTCCGCCCAGGCATTGGAGGGTGAAGGTCTTGCCGGCCCCGGAGGAACCGCCGATCCAGCAGTTGCCGTTGGTGTACTTATAATCGTCATAGGGGTCCAGGAATACTGGGGAGCGGTTGTAGAGGTTCAGGCCCAGGAACACGCCGTTACGGTCACTGAGCTCGTAGGATGCGAAGGGGAACGCCGCCGCCACGCCGCTGGTGAGGGCGTTGCGCCGGGACTTCCGCTCAATATCCGCGTCCAGCGACAGCAGGGGCAGGGCGGAGAGGAACGCCTGCTCGTTTTTGTAGTCGCAGCGCCGGGCAATCATATCGACAGACACGCACAGCTTCTCCACAGCGGTGACGCGCTGCTCCAGGGTCTCCGGGTCCTCCGCCGTCACCTCGATCAATGTGTGCATGTAGTAGAAGTCCTCCCCCTGGCGGTTCATGGCGTCCTTCAGGTAGAGGCCGGAGCTGATGGCGCTGTCCAGCTCCTCGTAGTCCTGCCGGGTGTCGCCTACATCCCGCATCCGGGAGCGGTTGACCATGGTGGTCTGTGCAATCTTGGAGAGAATCTTGTCCTTGGACTGCCGCTTGCAGGTGAAGCTGAGGCTGACGCCTTCCCCGGCCTCCACCAGAGGGGACAGCCAGCAGGAGCCCACCGTGGTGGCGTAGCCGTAGCCGGCCACGTAGAGGTAGGCGTGGTATACGCCGTCCACGATGATGCAGTCCCGGCTCTTTGTGTTGACGGCGGTAGGGGAGAGAATGTCCAGAATGGTGGTGGACCCGGCCTCCAGCTCGGTGAGGTCCGGCTTCTCCTCGCCAAACAGCAGCCGCTTGAGGCCCAGCTGCTTCGGCCGGGCGGGAGGCGTTTTCTTTTTCGCCCGCGATTTGGCAGGAGCGGGCTTTGCCGCTTTCTTGTTAGTCCTCATTTTTTCACATCCTTCACTTGAATTTAGCTGAAAATTACATATAATAAAGATAGAAGTGACGGCAACGGGGGAGAAAGGAGTTCGCTATGATCTATACATTGGATGAAATTGCCCGGCGCATACGGCCTGTAGCGGAAAAGTACCGGCTCCGGGCGGTGTATGTCTTTGGCTCTTACGCTCGGGGTGAAGCCGGGGAAGACAGCGATGTGGATCTGCTGGTGGATGATACGGGCTCAGGCTTACGGGGGCTTAACTATGGAGGACTCTGCTACGATCTGGAGGAGGCTCTTGGAAAAGAGATCAGCTTTGTGACGGTGGATTCCTTGGAAGGACCATATCGGTTCAAGAGCGACCTCTACTTCCGCGAAAATGTGCATAGAGAGCGGAGGGAAGTATATGTTGCCGCCTGATTTACAGCGTCTGGAGCATATCCACGATTATTGTTGCCGGATACAGAAAAGTTTGCTGCGCCATAAAAATTCGATAGAGGAATTTCATACCGATGAAGATTTCCAGCAATCGATTGCATTTTCTGTCTTGCAGATTGGCGAACTAAGCAACGGGCTAACGGAGGAGTACCGCAGGGCGACATGCAATCAAATCCAGTGGAACGCTATCCGGGGCTTGCGGAATATCATTGTTCATGCGTATGGCAGCATCAAACTGAACATCCTCTGGGATGTCGTTATAGAGGATATTCCGGCCTTGAAGCAGTTTTGTGATGAGCAGCTTTCAGCCGCAGAGCACAGTGAGGAACCATGACACTGGTTCCTCACTGTGCTTTTATTCAAAAATTCCATGAACTGCGGTGGTCATATCAAACACGCCCTCGGGCAGCTTGACGCGGAGACTGGTGCGTTTATAGTTACCACAGTTGAAAAGCGGTACAAAGGGCATCATCAAAGGAAGAGACAGCGGGAAGGATTTTTCTCAAAAAGCGCTTCAGCCAAGCCCAGAA
>JAAWKB010000135.1 GCA_022797115.1 Oscillospiraceae bacterium | reverse complement strand
TTTTCCTTGCTTTTTCCCAATTCCCTTGCACCTATTCTACCATATTTCAACCCATATTGCTTGTCTTCCAAGCTGTTTGAGGTTACGAAGCAGGCCCTAGATAAAGGGGGATACCTCCTCTGGATGGTACAGCGACTTGGCCTTTTCGTATAATTTTTCCCAGATATCCATCTGTCAGTTCTCCTTCGGTTCCTTGGCGCACTGCCAGGTAATGGTGAGATGGGCCCAGGCGAACAGTACCGCGCACAGGCCCAGCGCCCAATGCCCCAGCAGCAGGGCATTGAGAAGGAACAGGGCGCAGGGCAGGATTGCCAGCGCCAGGGCGAGGGGCCGGGCGTTCCGCCGGGCAAAGCCGATCCAGCAGCCATAGTAGGCCAGCAGCAGGAGCGCCGTGCCGCCGAACCACAGGATAACCCCCTCCCAAGAGCAGAAGCCAAATTCCCCGCCCCTCACGCCCAGGGGCACAACCATAAAAACCATACAGCCAATGCGGCCCGCCTGCTCCGCCGCGTTCAACGCCCGGCTGGCGCTCTGATAGCCGAATTCCCGGTGCCTGCACGCATAGAGAAGATTGGGCAGCAGCAGTAAGGCGACCGCAGCGGCATTCCACCAATTAAAGAATCCAAATTTCATCGGCAGGCGGCCCCTCAAATCCAGATCCCAAAGTCCCCGTAGTCGAACTGCCCGCCGCCATGGTGGAGCAGGCCCTGCGCCTTGAGGCTCCGGAAAGCATCCCGCATCCGGATTAAGATCTCCGGGTGGATCTCCAGGTCATGGTGGGCGGGGAACACCCGCCGCACCGGCAGGGAGGCCACCCGCTCTAAGGACTGTAGGTACGCCTCCGGGTCCGTGGAGGGGTAATAGGCGAAGAGCACGTCCTTATACACCAGATCGCCGGTGAACAGGTATCCCCGCTCCGCCTCCCAGAAGCACATATGTCCCGGGGAATGGCCCGGCGTGTGCAGCACCTCCAGCCGCCGCCCGCCCAGGTCCAGGATGTCCCCGTCCCGCAGTACCCGGGTGGGGACGCCCTGGAACATCTCATAGTCCTCCACCCGGAAATCTTCCGGCGGGTCGCAGCGGTCCAGCACCATCTCCCGGATGGTCTCCCGGCTCAGGGGGAAGGCCCCATCCAGCCAGTCCAGCTCCGCCTCATGGGCGCAGAAATCGGGGTAATATTTGTGGCCGCCAACGTGGTCCCAGTGGATGTGGGTGGCCACCGCCGTGACCGGTTTGTCCGTGAGGGCCCTGACCGGCTGGGAGATGTCGCAGATGCCCAGGCCCGTGTCAATCAGCAGCGCCCGCTCCGTCCCTGTCAGCAAATAGCAGTGGGTCTCCTCCCAGTGGCGGTACTCGCTGAGGATGGCCGTATCAGGATCGATTGTGTCAATTGTAAACCAGTTTTCCATAGGGGTTCTCCTTCCGATCTGCTGTGCGGAGGGCGGTCACAGCAGCGCCGCCACCGCCAGCCCGTTGACTGCTGCGTGGAGCAGTACGCTCCCCCACAGGGTTCCGGAGCGTTCGTAGGTCCAGGCCATCACCAGCCCCGGGACCAGGTATTGCAGCATCTGCAAGAGGTAGGTCCAGCTGTGGTTCACGGCGGCAAACTGCCACACATGCAGGAGGGCGAACAGCAGGCTGGAGGCGGCATAGGCCGCCGGCCGGCTGAACTCCCGGATATTGCCGAAGAGGTATCCCCGGAACAGCGTCTCCTCCACAAATGGGGCCAGCAGCACGACAATCACCGCTGTGCTGTAGGGTGCGGCCCCCACCTTGGCGGAGATGGCCGCGTCATTGAGGTTGGCCTGCTCCGTAAGCACAAGGCCCAGCACCCGGGCGCTCAGCTCCCCCAGGCCAAAGAACGCCACCAGCCCCAGACACGCCGAGCCCAGTACGCTCCAGATGCGGGAGAGGAAATCCCGGGTGGCGCGGGCCAGAAAGCTGCCAAACACCAGCACCGTCAAGGCGAAGAGCACATAGTAATAGGCCGCATTGCGCACATTCTCCCCCAGCTCCCAGCCCATCAGCTGTTCCACCAGGCCGAAGGCCCGGTCTGCCGTCAGCGGCAGCACCACCAGGTACAGGAGCAGGAGCACGCCGCCCAACAGCCGCTCGGATTGCGTCATCCCGGTAAGAGGTCTCCGCTTTGCCATGGCAGGGTCCCCGCTTTCGTCAAAAAATTGGGCTCAGGGCAGTTTTTGCTTCAATTCGTACAGCAGGCTCATGGCCTCGATGGGGGTGAGGGTGTCGGGCTGGACCCGGCGCAGGCGGTCGATGACCTCCGCCTCCCCCAGCGCCTCCATGGACACCTGCCCGGCCTGGGGGGCCGCCAGCAGGGGCGGCGTCCGCCCGGACTGGCTCTCCAGGTCCTTCAGGATGGTCCGCGCCTTCTTCACCACCGCCTCCGGCAGGCCCGCCAGCTTGGCGACCTCGATGCCATAGCTCCGGTCCGCCCCGCCGGGGAGGATTTTGCGCAGGAAGATCAGCTCGTCCCCCCGGGCCTTGATGGCGACATTGTAGTTTTTTACACCCGGCAGGGTGTTTTCCAGCTCCGTCAGCTCATGGTAGTGGGTGGCAAAGAGGGTCTTGGCCCCCAGCTTCCGCCGGTCTGCGCAGTGCTCCAGCACCGCCTGGGCGATGCTCATGCCGTCGAAGGTGCTGGTGCCCCGGCCGATCTCGTCGAGGATGAGGAGGCTGCGGCTGGTGGCGTGCTTGAGGATTTCCGCCACCTCGGTCATCTCCACCATAAAGGTGGACTGCCCGGCGGACAGGTCGTCGCTGGCGCCGATGCGGGTGAAAATCCGGTCCACCACCCCGACCCGGGCCGACCGGGCCGGGACAAAGGACCCGATCTGGGCCATGAGGGTGACAAGGGCCACCTGCCGCATGTAGGTGGACTTGCCCGCCATATTGGGGCCGGTGATGATTGCCACCCGGTTCTCCTGCTCGCCCATATAGGTGTCGTTGGGCACGAAGAGGCTGTCCCGCAGGACCCGCTCCACCACGGGATGCCGCCCGTCGTGAATCTCAATGACGCCGCTCTCATCCACCTCGGGGCGGCAGTAGTTGTTTTTCACCGCTGCCGCGGCAAAGGAGCACAGGGTATCCAGCTCCGCCACCAGGTTGGCAGCTGCCTGGATGCGCCCCATCTGGGCCCCCACCAGCTCCCGCAGCTGGGTGAAGAGCTCATACTCCAGGGCCGTCAACCGCTCGCTGGCGGTAAGGACGGTGTTTTCCAGGTCCTTGAGCTCCTGGGTGATGTAGCGTTCGCAGTTGGCCAGGGTCTGCTTGCGGATGTACTCCGCCGGGACCTGGCCGTAATAGGACTTGCTGACCTCAATATAGTAGCCGAACACCTTGTTGTAGCCGACCTTCAGGCTCTTGATGCCGGTTTTCTCCTTCTCCCGGGACTCCACCTCGGCGATGACGCCCTTGCCGCCGCTGAGGATGTCGTGGAGGCGGTCCACCTCCGGGTCATAGCCGGGGCGGATGAAGCCCCCCTCCCGGACGGAGAAGGGCGGGTCGTCCACGATGGCCCGGCACAGCAGCTGGTGGACGTCCTCCAGGAGGTCCAGCTCCCCGGCCATCTCCCCCAGCCGCCCGCCGGGAAAGGCGGCCAGCTTCTCCTTCAGGTTGGGCAGGCGTTCCAGGGAGGCGCGCAGGGAGGCCGCGTCCCGGCCCCCGGCGCTGCCGTAGACGATGCGGCCAATGAGCCGCTCCATGTCGCTGATGCCGGAGAGGGCCACCGCCAGTTCCTCCCTGGCCATGGTGTCCCTGGTCAGGGCCTCCACGGCGGAGAGCCTGCGCTGGATGGCGGCGACGTTCAAAAGCGGACGCTCCAGCCAGGAGCGCAGCAGCCGCCCGCCCATGGCGGTCTTGGTCTGGTCCAGCACCCACAGCAGGCTCCCGCGCTTCTCCTTGCCCCGCAGGGTGGCGGTCAGCTCCAGGTTGCGCCGGGTGGTCAGGTCCAGCTCCATGAACCGGCCCTGCTCATAATACTCCAGGTCGTTGATATGGCTGAGGTCTGTTTTCTGGGTTTCATGCAGGTAGGAGAGCAGGCCGCCCAGGGCCATGACGGCGGCGGGGTTGGGCACCCGCCCGGCAGCCTCCCTGCCGTACTGGGCCTCTACCCGCCCGACAGCCTCATCCAGCCGGAAACGGCGTTCGCCGTAGTTCTCCGCCCGGCAGTTGAATTTCTCCCGCAGCAGCGCCAGCAGGGGCTGCTGGCTGTAGGCCCCGTCGCTGAGCACCGCCTCGGCGGGGGAGAAGCGGCCCAGCTCGTTCATCACATGGTCCAGCCGCTCCGGGCCGGAGAAGGCGGTGGCATGGGTCTTGCCGGTGGTCACATCGCAGAAGCACAGGCCGGCGTTTTCATTGTCCATGTAGATGCCGCAGATGTAGTTGGCCTGGCTGCCCTCCAGCATGGAGCTGTCCACCGTCCCCGGGGTGACGACGCGGATGATGTCCCGCTTGACCAGGCCCTTGGCGGCGGACGGGTCCTCCGTCTGCTCGCAGATGGCCACCTTATAGCCCTTGGCGATCAGGCGGCTGATATAGCCGTCACAGGAGTGGTAGGGGATGCCGCACATGGGTGTGCGCTCATCCTCCGGCTTGCTGCGGTCCCGGCTGGTCAGGGTCAGATCCAGCTCCTGGCTGACCAGCTGTGCGTCCTCATTGAACATCTCGTAGAAGTCGCCCAGGCGGAAAAAGAGGATGGAGTCCTTGTGCTGTTCCTTGATTTCCAGGTATTGCCGCATCATTGGGGTCATGTCTGCCATGGCTGTTATCCTCTTTCTCTGAATTTATCTTATCTATAGCAATCATCAGAATTTCTGGCAAAAGTTCGGTGGTACAAAGCGCGCATGGCTGCGTTGTCGTCCTTGGCGGGCGTCAGCCCGCCTGCGTCCTCC
>JAAWKB010000108.1 GCA_022797115.1 Oscillospiraceae bacterium | reverse complement strand
CCCTCACTCGGGCGGGATTTTCTGCTTCCGCTTATTTCTTTCCCGCTGGGGAGGGATCAAAACGGCTCTCCACTGTAGAGGGCATGCTCACTGAATTTGCGCCCAGCTTGGTGGGATCGTCGGTCAGGCTATACTGGGTCTTGGCCATGCAGATGGGCATCTTGTCATAGCCCAGGGCAGTCAGCTGCTGGATCTGCTTCTGCGCATTGGCGGTGAACACCACATCCTTGCCGCCGTAGATCTTCTGGACAATGGCCTCGATCTTCGCCTCAATGGTGGCGTCCAGCTCATAGGAGAAGGTGAAGTCGTTGGGCTGCTCACACAGACGGATGACTTCCTCAGCCAGGGCAATGCCGCCCTCCCCGCCCTTGGCCCACACCTCGCTCAGGGCCACGTTCACGCCCAGCTCCTTGCACTTGTCCTCAACCAGCTTCAGCTCGGCCTCGGTGTCCAGGGGGAAACGGTTGATGGCAACCACGCAGGGCAGCTTGTAGACATTGGTGATGTTGCTCACATGCTTGAGCAGGTTGGGCATACCCTTCTCCAGGGCCTCCAGGTTCTCGTTGCCCAGGTCAGCCTTGGCCACGCCGCCGTTGTACTTCAAGGCGCGGATGGTGGCAACGATGACAACCGCGCTGGGCTTCAGGCCAGCCATGCGGCACTTGATGTCCAGGAACTTCTCAGCGCCCAGGTCAGCGCCGAAGCCGGCCTCGGTGATGGTGTAGTCAGAAAGGCGCATGGCGATCTTGGTGGCGGTGACGGAGTTGCACCCGTGGGCGATGTTGGCGAAGGGCCCGCCGTGGACAAACGCGGGGGTGTGCTCCAGGGTCTGGACCAGGTTGGGCTTGAGGGCGTCCTTGAGCAGGGCGGCCATAGCGCCCTGGGCGTGCAGGTCGCCGGCGGTGACGGGCTTCTCATCATAGGTGTAGCCCACCACCAGACGGGCCAGACGCTCCTTCAGGTCGGTGATGTCGCTGGCCAGGCACAGTACGGCCATGATCTCGGAGGCCACGGTGATGTCGTAGCCATCCTCACGGGGCACGCCGTTGACGCGGCCGCCCAGGCCGTCGGTGACGAAACGCAGCTGGCGGTCATTCATGTCCACGCAGCGGCGCCAGGTGATCCGGCGGGGGTCGATGCCCAGCTTGTTGCCCTGATAGATATGGTTATCCAGCATGGCGGCCAGCAGGTTGTTGGCAGCGCCGATGGCGTGGAAGTCGCCGGTAAAGTGGAGGTTGATGTCCTCCATAGGAACGACCTGAGCATAGCCGCCGCCGGCTGCGCCGCCCTTGACGCCGAACACAGGGCCCAGGGAGGGCTCGCGCAGAGCGACCAGAACATTTTTGCCCAGCTTCTTCATGCCGTCGGCCAGGCCGACAGTGGTGGTCGTCTTGCCCTCACCGGCAGGGGTGGGGTTGATGGCGGTAACCAGGACCAGCTTGCCCTCCCGCTTCTCGGTCTCGTTGAGGATGTTGTAGTCCACCTTGGCCTTGTAGTTGCCGTACTGCTCTAAGTACTTGGGATCGACCCCGGCAGTCTTGGCGACCTCGGTGATGTGCTGCATTGTGGTCTCCTGGGCGATTTCGATGTCAGATTTGTAGCTCATGTCTTTCACATTTCCTTTCTTTCGCCCGTCCCGCCCTTCCGGATCGCTCTGGTCCCAGGCGTGGCAGGCATTTTTGATGAGATGATTTTATATTTGCCGCAACTTTAACACCATCGCGGCAGAAAAATGGGTGGTCCGTCTGAGCCCCATCTTTCGTTAAAATAATATCAAACTTTGGCAATTTGCGCAAGTGACATCTTTGACAAAATGTTAACGAAAACTTATGCAAGGTAACAACACAACGCTATGGGGGCCTGCCGCTTTTTGCAGCGGGCGTTTTCGTCCGGCGGCCTACTCTGCCGCAGTAACGGTCAGACCGGTGACGTTCTGGGCGCTGTCCTGAATCAGGACGGCGGTGCCGGAGGCAACAAGGGTCAGCGATTCATCCTTCTTGGCATTCTTGTCCAGATAGCCCGCCACAGCGGCGGCGTCCGTCCCCTCCGAGGACTGATAGACCGTAAATTCAACCGTCGTGTCACCCTTCAGCTTCTTATAGACCTTGCTGACCGTCACCACCTGCCCGTCATCCAGCAGGCTCTGGGACTGGGCGTTCTGGGACAGGGCGGCGTTCAGCTCGTAGATCTCCCCTGCGGAAAGGGACGAGGCATGGTTTTTCGTGTTATAGTCGTAGACAAAGTACCCGCCCACGCAGGCCGCGCCCAGGACAAACAGCGCGGAGAGCAGGGCTACCTGCCGCTTTTGCATCCGCAGGCTCTCCCCCTTGTCATAGAGCAGGCCGAAGCGGAAGGCCACCGGCATCATCGCCGCCAGAAACAGGGTCAGCAGCACGGATTCCAGCGGGAACAGGGCCAGGTTTTTGATGATCCGGGGCAATTGGAAAAGGGTATAGGACTTTCCCAGGACCATCTTGTAGTAAAGCCACATGATTGGCGTATTGAGCACGATATTGACAAAAAAGTCAATACAGAACCGGGAGAGGATCACCCGCGTGGCCGTCACCCTGGCGCGGTAGAGGAACAGGGCAAAGATCAGGGAACCGGCAATCTCAATGAAGATAAAGGGGAAAAAGTAGGCCCCCGTGGGGAACAGGATACATCCAAGCGTGTCGGAGATTGCGGCGGCGATGATGGCCACCACAGGGCCGAAGATCATTGCGCCGAAGGCGTTGACAAAAAAGGCAATGTTGATCTTCAGGTCAGCGGCAATGGGGATGCCCAGGCTCTTGAGCGCCACACGCAACGCAATCATCAGGGCCGCGAACACCAGCATCCTGGTGTCCCGCAGCTCAGCGGCCGCGTCCCGCCAGTAGGCTTTGGAAAGGGGGGCTGCATACAGGGTAGTGGGTTTTGTCTGCCTCATGCGAACGCCCCCTTCCTGCTGTGAGAGGGGATGGTCCTGCTTTGGGTACGCTTCATACGCGTTTCCTCCTTAAAGTCCCGCCCAGAGGGCTGATGTTTAGGAGGTAAAGTGGCACGAGAGCTGCTGCACGGCTCCCCGGAACAAAACATGCCAACCCAGGCCGCATTGCCTGCGGCCGAGATTGGCATGATACATCCGAGATCGTGCGGTAGCGGATGCAGCATTACATCGTAGGCCCTATTTCACGGGGGCCTTTCGTGCAAGGGCAACTTCCCAGCCGCTTGCCACTTTACGCGCAATGCTTACTCTACCAATCCTATTCCATTCTGCCGCCGGGCCCCTCGCCCGGCAACGGCAATATCATACACCAAACCGGCGCGGATTGCAAGAACTTTCACAAACTTTTCCCAATAAATTTTCCCCTCCGGCCCCCGCGCTGTTGCGCCGGAATATTGACAGTGGGGCCGCCAGCATTTATACTGAAAACACACTTTGGCCAGACGCCTGCGGCGCAGGCCAAACCATACGGATCAGGAATTGTTGAAAGCAGAAGGGAGTGTACACCTTGAGCCGCTTAGACATCAAAACGCCGGACCAGGCGCAGATGATGGTTGACCAGCTCTACCACGACATGGAGCGCCGCATCGCCGCGTCGCCGCCGGGGCTGTGCCCGGTGGATATGGCGATGAACTTTCTGAACCTCTGCCACGCGCAGACCTGCGGGAAATGCGTCCCCTGCCGGGTGGGCCTGGGCCAGCTGTCCATCCTGCTGGCTGACGTGCTGGACGGGCGGGCGAAGCCCCGGCACATGGAGTTTATCGAGGAGACCGCCCAGTCCATCGCCTCTACCGCCGCCTGCGCCATCGGCCGCCACGCCGCCCAGCTGGTGCTGGACGGGGTCCGCGGCTTCGCGGACGACTACTGGGAGCACATCAACAACCACCGCTGCCTGGGCAACCTGGAGAACCCTGTGCCCTGCGTGGCCCTGTGCCCTGCGGGCATCGACATCCCCGGCTACATCGCCCTCATCAACGCCGGCCGCTGCGAGGATGCCATCCGCCTCATCCGCAAGGACAACCCCTTCCCTGTGGCCTGCGCCTACATATGCGAGCACCCCTGCGAGGCCCGCTGCCGCCGGAACATGATCGACGACGCCATGAACATCCGCGCCCTCAAGCGTTACGCGGTGGACACGGCCGGGGATATGGCGCAGCCCCTGTGCGCCGCCCCCACGGGCAAGCGGGTGGCCGTCATCGGCGGCGGCCCCGGCGGCCTCTCCGCCGCCTACTACCTGGCCCTCATGGGCCATGAGGTGGATGTGTACGAGAAGCGCCGCCAGCTGGGCGGGATGCTGCGCTACGGCATCCCCAGCTACCGTTTCCCCCGGGAGCTGCTGGACCAGGAGATCAACTCCATCCTTTCCCTGGGCATCACGGTCCAAACCGGGGTGAATGTAGGGGAGGACATCCAGTTTGAGCAGCTGCGGGGGCAGTATGACAGCATCTATATCTCCATCGGCGCCCACACCGACAAAAAGACCGGCATCCCCGGCGAGGACAGCCCCGGCGTGGTCAGCGCAGTGGAGATGCTCCGGGCCATCGGTGACAACGAGATGCCGGATTTCACCGGGAAGAGGATCGTGGTCATCGGCGGCGGCAATGTCGCCATGGACGTGACCCGCAGCGCGGTGCGCCTGGGCGCGGAGAAGGTCTCCTGCGTCTACCGCCGCCGCCAGGTGGATATGACCGCCCTGCCTGTGGAGGTGGAGGGCGCGGTGGCCGAGGGCGTGGAGCTGCTGACCCTGATGTCCCCCGTGCGCATTGAGGCGGGCGAGGACGGCCATGCCGCCGCCCTGTGGGTCCAGCCCCAGATCCCCGGCGCGATCCGCTCCGGCCGCCCGGTCCCCCAGAACGCCGAGCAGCCCGAAATCCGCATCCCCGCCGACATTGTGGTGGTCGCCATCGGCCAGGGCATTGAGACCATGGCCTTTGAGCACGCGGGCATCCCCATCCACCGGGG
>JAAWKB010000107.1 GCA_022797115.1 Oscillospiraceae bacterium | reverse complement strand
TGGTTGCGGCGGCAGGACTTGAACCTGCGACCTCCGGGTTATGAGCCCGACGAGCTGCCAACTGCTCTACGCCGCGATATTTCAATCTAAAATCCTCGATGGTGCCGGTGACCGGGCTCGAACCGGTACGATATCGCTACCGAGGGATTTTAAATCCCTTGTGTCTACCAATTCCACCACACCGGCGTGAATCAGTAGATTTATAATATCATATTATCACGTACTTGTCAAGCCTTTTCGTCTCTGCCAGAGAATCAAAATTTTTCTTCTAGCAGGGGCTTGCGTAATCTTTTGACACACTAAGCGGGAGAGCCGCCCGCAATATGCAGGCGGCCCTCTCCTTGCTGCGTTGCCGCAGATGGAACCGCTCAGTGCAGGACGTTCAGGATCAGGGTCAGGATGATGAACACCGCGCCGATCCACTTAGTGGCCTTTGCCAGCTTGGCATCAAAGGTCTTCGCCTTGCCCTTCGCCATAAAGGTGTCTGCCATGCCGCCGATTGCGCCGGACAGGCCAGCACTCTTGCCGGACTGGAACAGTACAGCGAGAATGACCGCCAAACCGCACAGGAGCTGAAGGATGGTGATAAACAATGCCATAGTAAACAATACCTCCCAAGTCATAATGGAAGCGCATGGAAACGCGTAGCTCCATTTATAGGAATTATATTATATCACAGTCCGCACCCTATTTCAAGAGAAAAGCGGAACTTTTGCGCAAATTTTTCTGGCAGGAGGTCATTCCTGTTTCCTTGCGGCCGCCTGGGCGCGCCGTTTGAGCCGGTATAGCTCCTCCGTCGCAAAGCCGAGCTTCGTAACAACATTCTGTTTGGCAGGGTAGCAATAGAGGCTGTCATTGTCCGTAGAGATATCCACACAGTCATCCGGCCGGACGTAGCAGTAGTCGTACTCAATATGAAGCCCGTACATCCCCAGCGGCGGACGGTGGATACGATAGAGGCGGCCCCGGTGCTCACCCTCCACAATAAAGCCCTCCTCCATGTCATGGATCAGGCGCGCCTTCCCCAGCTTCTGGAACCGCCAGGCGTTGGGGAGGGAGAAGACCTCTACCTCATCTTCAAAGTGATAGGTACCCGCCTCCAGTTGGGCGCGGACCTGGCCGCGTTCCCACTCGAACCAGTCGGGGATGTGGGCAAACTCCGTCTCCCCCTCCAGGGCGTGGAGCTGGCCCAGCGTGTCCATCTCCCAGGACTTGCCACAAGCGCCGCAGGTAATGCGCGCACCATGGCTCTCCATCCGGCTTTCCGTCAAGCAGTGGGGGCATTGATAGAGGATCTTATGCAGCCCCTCCGCCCGGAAGGGCTCAGTGATATGGATCTGCTGCTCCAGCTGCCAGCGGTACTCGTCGTAGTCCATCGCCTGACGGATGACCTCCCCGATCTCCCCGGCAGTCTTCTCCGCCACATCCTGGGCGGTGAGCACCTGTGTCATGGTGGTATACAGGGGCACCCTCCGGGGCCTGCGGTAGTTCCAAAAGGGGGTGTGCAGGTAATTGCCGTGATGAAGCAGCACCACCACAGGCACCCCCTGCTTCTTCACCAGCTTGGCCAGGGAGTCAGGCAGGATCGCCGTGGTCCCGGCTGGGGAATAGCGGGCCTCGGGGTACATGCACAAAATATCGCCGTATTCCCGCAAAACCTTTTTCACAGAACGGAGCAGCGCCATATCCGTGGTGAACTTCCGCTTGCACAGGCAGCCCAGCCACTCCATCAGGAACGGGCGGCGGTAATAGCCGTCAATCGTGGCAATGTTATTGACCGGATGGGGCCAGGTGGCGATGGAACAGAGCTTGAAGTCAACAAAATACATGTGGTTGGACAGCAGCAGGTATGGGGGCTTCAGCCCCTCCATATTGATCTTCTCAATCCGGTAATCCTGCCCGATCATGCTGATGCCGCATACTGCCCGCAGGATCGCGGTGAACAGCAGGCGCTGCTTCAGCGGCGGCTTTGCGGTGTCATACCGCTTGAGCGTGCCGTAATCGACATCGATGGCTTTCATACCAACGTCCCCCCTTTATCCCCAGGCTTATGCCCAGACGGCTTCTATTTTCCAGTGTACCACAGGGTTGGACAGAAAGCAAATCCGTATTTTGGTATTCCGCCGCCGAAGGAGTGGGCTGTTATCCGATTGGAGCGCAGTGGGGGCTGCCCTCCCGATAAGCCCCGGAGGCAATCCGCTCCATCCAAGCGGTGTTTTGCAGATACCACTGGATGGTTTCATGGATGCCCTGCTCAAAGGTGTACGCCGGTTTCCAGCCCAGACCTGATGTAATTTTCGTGTTGTCAATGGCATATCTTCTGTCGTGGCCCGGGCGGTCCTGGACATATGTAATCAGCTCATCTGATTTGCCCAGCTCGCCCAGAATCAGGCGCACAATCTCAAGATTCGCCTTTTCATTATTGCCGCCAACGTTATAAACCTCCCCCAGCTGCCCTTTTTCCAGGACTGCGGCAATTGCTGCGCAGTGGTCCTTTACATGCAGCCAGTCCCGGACCTGCATCCCGTCGCCATAAACCGGAAGCGGCTTGTCATGCAGGGCATTGTGGATTATCAGCGGGATCAGCTTCTCCGGGAACTGATACGGGCCGTAGTTGTTGGAACAGCGCGTGATATTCACCGGCAGGCCATATGTCTGGTAATAGGCCCGCACCAGCATATCTGCGCTGGCCTTCGAGGCCGAGTAGGGGCTGTTGGGCGACAAGGGCGTCGTCTCCTGAAACATCCCCGTGCTGCCCAGCGCGCCGTACACCTCATCGGTGGACACCTGGAGATACCGCACGCCCCCACGGTACTCCCTGGAGTGGCTACCAGCGTCCAGCTTCCAATACTTTTTTGCAGCCTCCAGCAGCACATGGGTTCCCAGGATATTTGTTGTGAGAAACACCTCCGGCTCCGCGATACTGCGGTCCACATGGCTTTCCGCCGCAAAGTGGACGACTGTATCGAAATGATACCTCTGGAAAAGCGCATCCACCAGCGGCTGATCCCGGACATCACCCTTCACAAAGCGATACCGGGAATCCTTTTCCACGGCCATCAGGTTCTCCAGGTTTCCCGCATAGGTCAGCAGATCCAGATTCACCAAAAGGACGTCGTCCTTTTGGTGCTCCAGTATATACTGGATAAAATTGGAGCCGATAAACCCCGCCCCGCCGGTAACAAGTATGTTCTTCATTTCCCTTCCTCCGCAACCTTCAGCAAATACTGCCCATACTCCGTTTTGCGCAGCGGCTCCGCCAGGCGCATCAGCGCATCCTTTCCAATGTACCCTCTGCGGTAGGCGATTTCCTCAATACAGGATATGTACAGCCCCTGCCGTTTCTGGATAATGGAAACAAACCGCGCCGCCTCCAGCAATCCGTCATAGGTGCCGGTATCCAGCCAGGCCATCCCACGCGGAAACAGCTTGACCTGCAATTGCCCGCGTTCCAGATAAGCGTTGTTGACCGCTGTAATTTCCAGCTCGCCGCGCGCAGAGGGCGTGATCTGTTTGGCGATGTCAACCACCTGACTGTCATAGAAATACAGCCCTGGAACCGCATAATTGGATTTGGGCCTGTCCGGTTTTTCCTCCAGAGAGAGCACCCGTCCCTGCCCGTCAAACTCCACCACGCCAAAGCTGGACGGGTCATTGACCGGATACCCGAAAATGACCGCGCCGCATTCCACCTGCGCCGCCTCCAGCAGCATTGTGGAGAGTGCGTTTCCATAGAAGATATTGTCCCCGAGGACCAGTGCGGCGCAGTCGCCCCCGAGAAAGCCCTCTCCAATCAGGAACGCCTCCGCAAGGCCATTGGGCCGCTCCTGCACCGCATAAGACAGGCGCAAGCCGAGCTGGCTCCCATTTCCCAGCATGTCCTCAAAAACAGGGAGATCCCGGGGCGTGGAAATGATCAAAACCTCCCGAATCCCCGCCAGCATCAAGGTTGACAGCGGGTAGTAGATCATCGGTTTATCATAAACCGGGAGCGCCTGTTTGGAAACCCCCACTGTCAAGGGATATAACCGCGTGCCGGACCCTCCGGCTAAAATAATTCCCTTCATAATTACAACTCTCCGGCATGTCTATTGATCTGTAGATCTGCATCGTACCAGGACCTGCGCCCGTACCCTCCGGAGCCCGCTTACTGCCAACGCTGGAAACGTCAGCATGGGGATAAATACGCAGATGCGCAGTATCCAGATATTTGCCCGAATAACAGGGGACAGCCCTAGCATCACATCCTGCACCAGCCTATGGTACAAAAATGTATACAGGGTATACCGTCCCAAAAACGCAAGGATCGAATGGATCCTATTTGTCCACTGGAAGTCCAGTTCTTCTGCCAATGTAAATAGCGCATATAGGAAAAACGCCGTGATCACGCCAAAGAAAATCCCCTGGATACTGGGGGGATTCCTGCCGTCTCCCCAGTATTCCACCACCATCTGATCAAAGGGCAGCTTGCCTGCCCACAGCATCCGCCACCAGAAGACCCACAGGGCCCCAGAAGAAATCAGAATCCATATGCGGCTTTTCCTGGAGCAGCGGAAACAGTTGAAATTGGCAAGGAGGATTCCCAGATAGTATATGAGCAGATACGTCCCTCCCAGCAGGTACTTCCCGCCGCCATGCACAGGCAGTATGAATGTGTATCTGATGGAGGCGGAGCAAAACCACGCGCCAAAGGCTATGGTTGCCAGGTGCCAGGCAGTCGCGCCCCGCCGTGTATTACAAAAGCGGCACCAGGAAATCAAAAACGGGGAGATCAGTCTCAGCTGAAAAAAGAACAGCAAAAAATAGTAGGGGGCCTGTATAGAGAAATTCAGCAAATGGGACAGGTAGGTTTTCAGATCAAAAAAGCGCAGGTAGTAGATTTGCAGCAAGAAGGTCGCCAGCGCATACTGTCCCAGCGCCCCTCGCAGTTTTAACAGCTGCTGCCAAAGCCCCCCCCCCCCC
>JAAWKB010000106.1 GCA_022797115.1 Oscillospiraceae bacterium | reverse complement strand
TCTGCATTTTCTTACTGCTCTGGCCTGACCTCAGTCTCCATCCCGGACAGTGTCACCAGCATCGGGAATTCTGCATTTTCTTCCTGCTCTGGCCTGACCGCAGTCTCCATCCCTGGCAGTGTCACCAGCATCGGAGATTCTGTGTTTTATAACTGTTCTGGTCTTGTCAGTGCGGAATTCCAAAGCGGGACGGCATCTATCGGAAAGCGCTTTTTTTATAACTGCACTAATTTGGCTACCATAGTCATCCCGGACACTGTTACAAGTATTGGGACAAATGTATTTTCTGACCTGCCCAAACTTGATAACGTGACTATTCCCAACAGCGTAAAAACGATTGGGGCTGTAGCGTTTTCCGGCTGCACCGGCCTGAGTTCTATAACGATCCCCGGCAGCGTAACTACGATTGGGAATGCGGCATTTTCTGGCTGTACCAGCCTATCTAATCTGGTGATCGAGAACGGCGTGACCTATATTGGTGACGGAACATCATATAACGGTGCATTTACAGGCTGCACCAGCCTGACCAGCGTATCCATCCCCTCCAGCGTTATCCGTATGAATACGAACACCTTTGGCGGATGTACCAGCCTGACAGAGATTTCCGTTGACGCTGGTAATTCACAGTTTTCCTCCTACGATGGTGCCCTGTTGGACAAGCTGCAAAGCACCCTGCTGGACTGTCCAGAGGGAAAAACTACATACAGTGTTCCGGTCGGTGTGACCACCATCGGCTACAGTGCATTTGCCAGCTGTGCCAAACTAACCGATGTTACCATCCCAGCTAGTGTAACCGCTATTGAATCCGGTGCGTTTTCTGGCTGCACCGCCTTGGCGGGCATCGCCATTCCGGATAGTGTGACTTCTATGGGGGGTAGTGTCTTCAGTGGCTGTACATCGCTGACCAGCGTAGTGATTCCGGATAGCGTGACTGGTGGTTATTATAATTCGTTTGATTATATGTTTGAGGACTGCACGTCCTTAACAGCTGTCACCCTTCCGACTGGTGTGAAGAGCCTCGGACGCAATATGTTTGATGGCTGCACTGCCCTGACAGAAATCACTGTCCCGGAGGGGGTAGAGCGTCTAAGCCAGACTTTCAACAACTGCCCCAGCCTGACCACGCTCAACCTCCCTGCCAGCCTTAGGGAGATCTCTTCCAATACCTTCTACAATTGCCTCAACCTGAAAACCGTCACCTTTGCCGGGACGGAGACCCAGTGGGGAGCTGTTTCCATCGCGGACGGCAATGCCGAGCTGAAAAACGCCACCGTAACCTGTACAGGCGTCGGTTCCCCCACAGACCCGGATAACCCGGACACGCCGGACAACCCGGATAACCCGGACACGCCGGACAACCCGGATAACCCGGATACGCCCGATAACCCTGACAACCCGAATCCTCCGGACACGCCCAACACCCCTGCCCCGCTCCCCGCTGATATCACAAACGGCGGCCTGGGCCGCAGGGTGACAGTCCAGGTTGCTGGCGGACATTGGCTGACGGTACAGGTACTCCGGGCCGGGACAATTTCCATTACCTCCGTCCAGGCCCCCGGCAGCGGCACGGTGTCCTTGACCTTCTCCGCCGCCGCTGGGAGCTCTGTCCAGATTTGGGAGACTGCGGAGGAAATGGACTTCGCCTCCGGCGCGCCGGTCAATCCCATTCTCGCGGTCTCCAGCTATCGGCTGTAAAGGGGCGCGCCGATGAAAAAGAATCTGTTCGCTCTTTTGGGCGCTCTCCTGCTCCTGTCCAGCACGGCCTTTGCCGACGCCCCCGCCAGCGGCACGGTGGGGGAAAACGAGATCAACGTATCTGCTGAGGGCCTGAACCCCGGCTACTACCTGGGCGCGGTGTGGGACGGCGACAGGCTGCTGACCTTCTTTGACGCCACCGTAGGCAGCGACGGCAAGCTGGATTTGAGCGTGAACGTAGGCGAAGCCTTGGAGCAGGGCGACCGGCTGGTAGTGGGGATTTCCGGTGCAAACACCGGCTCTGCCCCCATCTCCAGCGAGGTTGTCCTGGAGGCACCCAGCACGCCGGCCCCGCCGCCGACCTACCCCATCGGGCCCATCCGGCCCAGTTACCGCCCCAGCAGGCCCAGCGCCCCGGACAAGCCGGAATCCACTGAGCCGTCCACACAGCCCAGCACCCCCGCTGAGCCCAGCACCCCTACCGTAGAGGAAACGCCCCTTCCCTTTACCGATATAGCGCCAGAGAGCTGGTACTATGAAGCGGTGCGGTATGTCTATGAGAAGGGGATGATGAGCGGCACGCTGCCGGAGCTCTTCGCGCCCCACGCAGCGGCCAGCCGCGGGATGCTGGTCACGATTCTCCACCGTCTGGAGGGCGCGCCGGCTGCCGGGGAGGCCCGCTTCACCGATGTAGCCCCGAACCAGTGGTATGCCGGTGCGGTAGCCTGGGCTGCGGCCAACGGCATTGCGGGCGGCTACAGCGATGGGCGCTTCGGCCCGGATGATGCGATTACCAGGGAGCAGTTGGCTGCGATCCTACACCGCTATGCAGCCTACAAGGGCTATGACACAACGTCCAGCTCCGATCTCTCGGGCTACAGCGATGGGGCGCGGGTCAGCTCATATGCCCTGGAGGCCATGGGCTGGGCGACCGCTCAAGGGCTGGTGAACGGTACAGGGAACGGCCGGCTCTCCCCGAAAAACGGTGCGGTTCGCGCCGAGGTAGCGGCTGTGCTCATGCGCCTGTGTGAGAAGACAGCCCGATAGTATGGGAAACCGGCGGGGAGGAGCAGCGGTTTTACCACTGCTCCTCATCTAAACTCCAGCCATACAGGGGATACCTCTGGATGGCCCCGAAAATCTTCTTTTTTAAATGAGGGAACTGTTTCTCCAACTGGAGAAGGAGTTCCTTCATTTCCTCCCGCTTGGTAGAACCGTTGTTCGGGCAGGGATTGGAGACCACCGGCAGCCCCAGCCGCCGCACCGCGCCGCGCACGTCCCGCTCCTGGACGTACAGCAGGGGCCTGATCTGCGTCACCTGGCTGCGGTCCAGGTACGTCACCGGCTGGAAACAGCTGATCCGTCCCTCCAGGAAGAGGGACATTACCATCGTCTCCACCGCATCGTCGTAGTGGTGCCCCAGGGCGATCTTATTCAGACCCAGCCGGTTCAATTCTGTGCTCAACGCCCCACGGCGGAGCTTGGCGCACAGTGAGCAGGGGTTTTTCTCCTGCCGGCAGACAAATACAATTTCATAAATAGGGACTTGGACCAGGTGATAAGGGACGTCCAACTGGGCGCATAGCTGGGCAATGGGGGAAAAATCCATTCCCGGCGTGCAGCTGTCGATGGTGATTGCCACAACATCGAACCTTTTGGGGTAAAATGCGCGCAGCTTTGCCAGCGCAGCCAGCGTGAGGACCGAGTCCTTCCCGCCGCTGACGCCTACCGCGACGGTGTCGCCGTCCGCGATCATATGGTAGTCCTCCACGCACCGCCGGACCAGAGATAAGATGTGCTGCATAGGCTTTCCTCCCGGAAACTGAAATTTTAAAATAGAAGGCGAGAAAACAAAAGGAAATAGGAGAAATAAAAAGAGATAGAGAGCATTCTATCTGGTAAATTAAAATAACATTGACAACCATATCCTGTTGTGATATAAATATATCTGCTCGCACAGGGCATTGTACCTGATTCCGGGCAAAAATACAAGGTTTCCTTCGATAGGCGGCCGCAGGCCGGACTGCGTTGTCCCTGCAAATCCCGCCCGCCTGCGGCGGCCTATCGGAGGAACAAAAGAAGGAGAACGCAACCATGTCCACTTTTATGGCAAACAAGGGCAATATTGTCCGCAAGTGGTATGTCGTTGACGCCGCCGGCAAGCCCCTGGGGCATACCGCTGTGATTGTCGCCGACCTGCTGCGCGGCAAGCGTAAGCCCACCTACACCCCTCATGCTGACTGCGGCGACAATGTCATTGTCATCAACGCCTCCAAGGCCACCCTCTCCGGCAAGAAGCTGGAGCAGAAGATGTACCGTACCCACTCCGGCTGGGTCGGCGGCCTGAAGGAGACCAGCTACAAGGATATGATGGAAAAGAAGCCTGAGCTGGCTATGCGTGTGGCCGTGCGCGGTATGATGCCCCGCAACGTGGTCACAAAGGATTCCCTCAAGCGCCTGCACGTCTATGCTGGCGACACCCATGAGCATCAGGCCCAGAAGCCCGAGCTCTACGCCGCAGAATAAGGAGGTAGAGGAACATGTATCAGTCTAAGAAGCCCTATCTGTACGGCACCGGCCGCAGAAAGTCCTCTGTCGCCCGCGTCCAGGTTTATCCCAATGGCACTGGCTCCATCACCATCAACGGCCGTAGTATTGATGATTATTTCGGCCTGGAGACGTTGAAGATGGTTGTCCGCCAGCCCCTGGTGGCGACCGCCAGCGAAGGCAAGGTTGATATTGTCGCCACTGTGAAGGGCGGCGGTGTCAGCGGTCAGGCCGGCGCTCTGCGCCATGGCATCTCCCGCGCCCTGCTGCTGGCCAGCGACGACAACCGCCCCATCCTGAAGAAGGCTGGCCTGCTTACCCGCGATCCCCGTATGAAGGAGCGCAAGAAGTACGGCCTCAAAGCGGCTCGCCGCGCGCCGCAGTTCTCCAAGCGTTAAAAACCCTCAAACCCCCGATGCCGCAACGGTTTCGGGGGTTTTCCTTTTGAAACAGCCTGACAAGATTTCGCTGATTTTGACCTTGTTTCTACGGGTTAAATAGGGGTTAAATCCTTTGATGGGTGAGTAAATGGGTTAAAAATGGGCTAATGAAAAGCCACCTTCCCGTCCCATTTTCGATAATCCATCCCCTCTCCCCCATTCAAGTTTTCCAGATGATTTGCTTTGACATAGTTTGATGGTCTTTATCCTAAAGAAAATGAATTTGATACATAGTCAAGAGCCGTCACTTTTTTAAGTGGCGGCTTTTTCCATGCCCATACATAGCCGTCTGTTTCGCCGCAGGCGGCTAAATCTATGAAAGGAGGGAACCCCAAAATGGCGAAACCGAAAGTGATAAGCGTAGCAAATC